>NZ_KB290499.1:0-32545 GCF_000282835.1 Pandoraea sp. B-6
CTTTTCCTTTGCCATTTCCGAATCCTCAGATACTGAATAGACGATTAAACAGTGCGCCGGGCGCTGCACCTCGTGGTGCAGACGCCCGACAATTCAATTACTTGTTCTTGTTGCTGATGATGGCTTCGCTCACGTTCTTCGGAGCTTCAGCGTAGTGCTTGAACTCCATCGTGTACGTGGCGCGGCCTTGCGTGGCCGAACGCAGCGACGTCGAATAGCCGAACATTTCCGACAGCGGAACTTCGGCGCGCACGATCTTGCCGCCGCCGACCATGTCGTCCATGCCCTGGATAATGCCGCGACGCGACGACAAGTCGCCCATCACGTTACCCATGTAGTCTTCCGGCGTTTCCACTTCCACGGCCATCATCGGCTCGAGAATGACCGGGCTGGCGCGGCGCATGGCTTCCTTGAAAGCCATCGAACCGGCCATGCGGAACGCGTTTTCGTTCGAGTCCACATCGTGGTACGAACCGAACGTCAGGCGAACCTTGACGTCCACCACCGGGAAGCCGGCCAGAACACCGCTCTTGAGCGTGTCCTGAATCCCCTTGTCGACCGCCGGGATGTATTCGCGAGGAATGACACCACCCTTGATCTCGTCGAAGAATTCGTAGCCCTTGCCTTGCTCGTTCGGCTCCAGCGTGATGACAGCGTGACCGAACTGGCCGCGACCGCCCGACTGCTTGACGAACTTGCCTTCAACGTCCGCGGCCGACTTGCGAATGGTTTCGCGGTAGGCAACCTGCGGCGCGCCGATGTTGGCTTCCACGCCGAATTCGCGCTTCATGCGGTCAACCAGAATTTCGAGGTGGAGCTCGCCCATGCCCGAAATGATGGTCTGACCCGATTCTTCATCGGTCTGCACGCGGAACGACGGGTCTTCCTGCGCCAGGCGGTTCAGGGCGAGGCCCATCTTTTCCTGGTCGACCTTGGTCTTCGGCTCGACAGCCTGCGAAATCACCGGCTCCGGGAACACCATGCGCTCGAGCACGATCGGGGCGGTCGGGTCGCACAGCGTGTCACCCGTGGTCGCATCCTTCAAACCGACGGCTGCGGCGATGTCGCCTGCGCGCACTTCGTCGATTTCTTCGCGCTGGTTCGCGTGCATCTGCACGATACGGCCGAGGCGTTCCTTCTTGCCCTTGACCGAGTTCAGCAGCGTGTCGCCCTTGTTCACCACGCCCGAATAGACGCGGAAGAAGATCAGCTGGCCGACGAACGGGTCCGTCATGATCTTGAAGGCCAGCGACGAGAACTTCTCGTCGTCCGCAGCGCGACGTTCGATCGGCTGCTCCTTCTCGTCCGTACCCTTGACCGGCGGAATGTCGACCGGCGACGGCAGGAAGTCGATCACGGCGTCCAGCATACGCTGCACACCCTTGTTCTTGAACGCAGTGCCGCACAGCATCGGCTGGATTTCGCAGGCGATGGTACGCAGACGAAGACCTTCGATGATGTCAGCCTCGGAGAGGTCACCCTCTTCCAGGTACTTGTTCATCATCTCTTCGCTCGACTCGGCAGCGGCCTCGACCATGCCTTCGCGCCACTTCTGGGCTTCCGCCAGCAGTTCGGCCGGAATTTCGACGTAGTCGAACTTCATGCCTTGCGACGCTTCGTCCCAAATGATCGCCTTCATCTTGATGAGGTCGACCACGCCCGTGAAGCTTTCTTCCGCGCCGATCGGCACCACCACCGGCACCGGGTTGGCCTTCAGGCGAGTCTTCAACTGGTCGTAGACCTTGAAGAAGTTCGCGCCGGTACGGTCCATCTTGTTGACGAACGCCAGACGCGGCACGCCGTACTTGTTGGCCTGACGCCAAACGGTTTCCGACTGGGGCTGCACGCCACCCACGGCACAGTAGACCATGCACGCACCATCGAGAACACGCATCGAGCGCTCGACTTCAATCGTGAAGTCGACGTGACCCGGGGGGTCGATGATGTTGATGCGGTGCTTCTGGTAATTGTTCGCCATGCCGGACCAGAAGCAGGTCGTGGCAGCCGACGTAATCGTGATGCCACGCTCTTGTTCCTGCTCCATCCAGTCCATCGTCGCGGCGCCATCGTGCACTTCACCGATTTTGTGGTTCACACCGGTGTAGAACAAAATGCGCTCGGTCGTCGTGGTCTTGCCTGCGTCGATGTGAGCGCTAATACCGATGTTGCGGTAGCGCTCGATAGGGGTTGTACGAGCCACTTTAAGCCTCTTTCAATGTAGCCGCCATTTTTGAGGGGGCTACTAACACAAACGGGCGAGGCGCAATTTCTCATGCGCACCCGCCCCGGTTTCTGCTCTAGGTACTGCTTGCCAGCGTCAGAAGCGGAAGTGCGAGAATGCCTTGTTGGCTTCGGCCATGCGGTGAACTTCGTCACGCTTCTTCATGGCGCCGCCACGGCCTTCCGAGGCTTCGATCAGCTCACCCGCCAGACGCAGGGCCATCGACTTCTCACTACGCTTTTTCGCGGCCTCACGCAACCAACGCATCGCCAATGCCATACGACGCGACGGACGCACTTCGACCGGAACCTGATAGTTTGCACCGCCAACGCGGCGGCTCTTGACTTCAACCACCGGCTTCACGTTACCGAGCGCCGTGTTGAAGATTTCCAGCGGATCCTTGCCCGCCTTGGTTTGGATCTGCTCGAAAGCACCATAAACGATGCGCTCTGCAACCGACTTCTTGCCGGCAAGCATGAGCACGTTCATGAATTTAGCGACATCAACGTTGCCGAACTTCGGATCGGGCAACACTTCGCGCTTGGGGACTTCGCGACGACGCGGCATGATTTCTTCCTTAATAAATTCAGTTGGAGCTTCGCTCCAAGTCACCTACTAGCCACTTCCTGGCCGAGTGACCACTTACTCAGTGACGATGTACCACCATCACCGAACGTATGTCCGCTGAGCCGCTTAGGCCTTCGGACGCTTCGCGCCGTACTTCGAACGGGACTGCTTACGATCCTTGACGCCTTGCGTGTCGAGGCTACCGCGCACCATGTGGTAACGCACACCCGGCAAGTCCTTCACACGACCGCCGCGAATCAGCACGACCGAGTGTTCCTGCAGGTTGTGGCCTTCACCGCCGATGTACGAAATGACTTCGAAACCGTTGGTCAGGCGCACCTTGGCAACCTTACGCAGTGCGGAGTTCGGCTTCTTCGGCGTCGTCGTGTACACACGGGTGCACACGCCGCGACGCTGCGGGCAGTCCTGCAGGGCCGGGCTCTTGCTCTTGATTTGAGCAGAGGTGCGCGGCTTGCGGACCAATTGGTTAATCGTTGGCATTGTGATTTCCTAAATGTGTCAAAAGCATGAAAACCAAGGCGGGCCGTCATGCAGATTTACTGCGCATTCACCCGGCTATTCTTGCGGATTGCCCGCACCTAAACGCTTGATGCATAAGCATTTTGCATTGGACACGCGCATACCGCCGGAAAAACCGGAGCCTGCGACTATACCTCTGGTCAGCGCAAGTGTCAATGCACTTGCACGCAAATTCACCCCGTAAGTCGTTGATTGTTAACGCGTTGCCGAGCGCCGCCTTGGGTCGTCACGCGGCGGTATGGGTTGAGCGAATGTCCTCGCGGGTGCCAAACCGCAAACGTTGGCGTTCCGACGCGACAACCGAAATCGTTGCAACAGGAATACTCCGGGCCACCACGGGAAGCGTCCTGTGACATCAACTGGAGTGACCGCGATGTATTTTGCGATTGGAGAATGGCTCACGACTGCGCTGGCAGTGTCGAACGCAATGCCGTATCCGGACCTTGTCGCGTACACCCATCGCATGACGACCGACCTCAGACAAATTACGTCGGCGCCAGTCTCAGCCAGCGCCCAACGTGCCACACCTCGCCATGCGGACGCTGTCGCCAACGGCACGTCGTTCGACTGGTCGCAGCCCCCGGCGACCCGCGCACGGGTATTCGCCGAGCGGTTGAAGGACGTACGGCCAGTTTGCGTGGTCGGCAGCGGTAACGACCGCGAAAATTGTCTGCTCGACCTCACACCGGGCCTGAACGTCAACGTCAGCGCAAGCCGTCTGATGCTGGCGGGCTGCGAAGCGTCGCTCCCGGCGACGATCCGCGATGCGCTCTCGCGCGACGGACGCGATGCCAGCGCTCTCGAGCGTGCATTTTCCGCAACCTTCGCTGCGGAGTCGCATGGGAAATTCTCCGTAGCGGCGATCGAGCGGCGGATCACCCAGCGCCTTCGCGAAATGTCGCCGGGCATGCATCACCTGCTGCGCCGGGCCGACGTCTACCTCGAGATGCCGCGGGTCACGTTCCTGCGCGTGCTGACCAGCCAGCAGGAAGCCCGACGCCATCACGTCACAGCCGCCTTCACCGACCCGCCCATTCGTCACGTCACCGGCGCCCCGGACGTGCGCGACGCCATGCTTGGCGCCTACATCCGACTCCCGATCGGGGGTGCCGTCCACACGTTCCTCGTCTCGCTCGCCACGCCGAATACCGTTGAGGTGATTCGCCAGGATTCGCGCACCCACGCCGATCAGCACCTGCCAGCCCTCTTCGGCGACGTCCCGGAATACTTTCAGGCCACTCGTTTGCAGATGCGCACGGTAGGGCCGGGCGACGACATCGTGCGAACACTCGCGGAGTGGCTCCATGACGGTCATCAACGCTATCGCGACTTCGCCCGCGGCGAAACGCGCGAGCGTCTCGCACCGGAATCGCATCGCCACGTCGTACAGCAAACATGCCCGTCGGCCGCCCCGCCACGAGCACCCACCGCAGCGCAGACGCCGCCGCCGACTGGCACCGCCCCGACCTTCGCCCGTTCGCCGCGCGCTCGACAGCCCTCGGTCGCCGAAATCGCGGAAGCCATCGCGATGCTAGAGCGTCTGGACAAGCGTTACCGTTCGCTGGGACGCCCTCGCTTCGGGTGACCGGCACAATGCTTCGCCCGGCGCCCTCCCCCAGGAACGACCGCCGGGAGTCACGTCTCCGGTCCGTCACCGTGGAATGATATGCACGCCCTATCAAATCTCGCAGCCTCGCCTGTCGTGTCCGGCGTAACGGGTGTCATCCCGCGCGTTTTTCACGGAGGCGCGAATTCGTACACTCGGAGGTTTAGGCGGCGAGTCCTCCTGCCCTGACGCGAGCCCACTATCAGCCATGCAGGCGAGTTTCGAAAAAGACAGCATTCTGGTGCTCGATGTCGACGGCACTCTGACCGATTCGGAGCGAATTCATCAGCGCGCGCTGCTCGGCGCCATGACGTCGCTGGAATTCGAAGACCTGAACACCGACTGGGGCAGCTACCCGCATCACACCGACACCGGCATTCTGATTCATGCCCACGCGGAGCACGGACGCGCGCTGCCGCAGCCGCACGATCTGGCGCGCTTCGAGCACGAGATCGACGAGCGCTTCACCGCGCTGCTCAACGCGCACGGTCTGGCCGAAATCCCGGGCGCTCGTGCCTTCGTCGACGCGGCACACCGATCGCGCTGGGGGGTCGTGTTCGCCACAGGGGGCATCCGGCAGGTCAGCCATCGGAAGCTGCGTTCCGTCGCTATCGAATACACCGACGCGATGCTCATCACCTCCTCCGAATACAGTTCACGCGAACAACTCGTCGCGGAGGCGATCAAGCGGGCACAAGCCGGCTACGGCATTACACATCCGCGTGCGGTCGTCTCGATCGGCGACGGGATGTGGGACCTGAAAGTCGCGCGCCGTCTCGGCATTGATTTCGTTGGGATCGGCTCACGCCGCTCGCGCTCGCCGCTATGCGCCGAAGGGGTGCCCGTCTACAACGATATGTGGGATGCCATGCACTGGCTCACGCCGGGCCGCGGACGCGCATCAGGTATTCGCTTGGCGTCACGCCCATGAAGCGGCGGAACATGGTGGAAAACGCGCTCGGGGTGTCATAACCGACCTCGAGCGCCACCTGCGTGATGGGCCGCCCAGCGCCCAACATTGGCAGCGCACCCAGCAGGCGCATGTGCTGACGCCATTCCCGGAACGGCAAGCCGAACTCTGTCGTAAAGCGCCGCTCCAACGTGCGGCTCGATGCGCCGACATCCAGCGCCCAATCCTGCAGGCTGCGGGGATCCGAAGGCGTGTTCAGGTAGATATCGAAGATCTTGCGCAGACGGGCGTCGCGCGGCACCTGCAAGTGCAGCGGCGACTCGCTCTTCCATTCCACTTCCTCGAGCAACAGCGCCATGACGAGGGCGTCCTTGCCGTCGGGCGACCAATCGGCAGGAAGCGCCATCGCGCGCAGGATCAACTCGCGCAACAGCGCGGACACGCCGATGACCACCGGCGCGCTGGGCGCCGACATCCCGCATCGCGCCACGTCGACGTAGATCGTGCGCATTTCGACTCGGCCCCGCATGCGCACTTCATGCGTGACTTCCCCCGGCATCCACAGCGCGCGTTGCGGCGGTATGACCCAGAGCGACGTCTCGGTGCGCACTTCGAGAATGCCGGCACTCGCGTACATCAGTTGCGCCCGCCCGTGGCGGTGCGGGTGCACGACGAAGCCATCCGGGTAATCTTTCGCCAACGCGCCCACGGGGCGGTCTTGACCCTGAAATCCCAGGGGTACCCCAGTTGTGATCGGCATCGGCACCAGGCCTTTCAAAGGCGTAATTTTTGGGTCGTTTTTGGCGATTGCGCCAGCGTAACACCGGGTAGCGCCGCCCACCAAACCGAATCCCTTGCCGCGTCGGCGCAAAGCCAACACGGCTCAAAACGGCTTGACGATCACGAGCGAGACGATCGCTGCCATCGAGACCAGCGTAATGGGGAGCGCTCGCCGAAAGAGCGCCGGGGACGTCGTCACGCCATCGCGCTCCAGCCGCCTGAGCGTGGCGGACAGGCGTCCATGCAATCCCGAGACGATCACCACCAAAACCAGCTTGGCCATCAGCCATGGCGCACTCCACCAGTTCGCCATGATGGCCATCGCGGGGCCGGTTATCCACACCACGATCAACGCGGGCGACGCCAGTCCGTAATCCGCCCGCCGCGCGATGCGCCGCCACTCGGGCTGCGTCAAACGCCCGCCCAACGCCATCGCCACCAGGCCGGCGATAAACGTGATCACTGCAATCAGATGGATGGCCTTGATCCATAGATAGAGCATTGCGGTCTCCTCAGGGCTTCGATTTATTATTTCAAATTCAGCAACAGTTGCTTGCCATAACTCATCTTTATCGCCAAATGACACAGCAATACACTTCAACTGTCGACGATGAATAACACATCGCCTCTTTCAAAAGACAGGAGAAAACATCATGCAACGCACCCTCATTACCTCTGCTCTGGTTTCCGCAATGCTGACCCTCTCGGCCGGCTCGGCTTTCGCCAGCGACGCGTTCGACGGTCCCTCGGAATTCTCGTGGGTGCCGCAAACCAGCGTCCTGAGTCGTGCCCAAGTCCGCCAGGAACTGGTCCAGGCGCAACAAGCAGGACTGGTGGTTCAACACGATGCCGTGTACCCGAAGGCTGCGCCCAGCGCGCAACCGACGGCCGCCAGCACCTCGATCACGATGGGTTCGGTGGGTGGCCAGCAAAGCGCCGGCTCGACTTATTTCGGCTCCTAATGTAACTCGCCGCGCCGCGGGCCTCTCCAAAGGGGCCGCGGCGCGGCGCGCATTCTGCGCATAACGACGCGCCGGCGATTGCTGGCGCTCACTGTGATCTCCGGTCGGCCCCCGACCCAAGACTCCTGTCGCTGTGCGTAGTGGTTCAACGCACAGGACTTTGCCCGTCGCTCCGGCGACGGGCTTTTTTAGCGGACCTGGCAGCCTTCAGGAGGCCCGCGATCCCGTGACAGGGAACGACGAAGCCCGCCTAAGCGGGCTTCTGGTCGTTGATGGGACGACGGACAACGCTTACTTCGACAGCGACGTCGCAAGAAACTCGAGCGCGCGACCGTGGGCGAGCGCCGCCGACGGCTGATGGTAAGACGCGCGCGCCCAGCAGTTGAAACCGTGGTCGGCGTTGGGATACACGAACACTTCCGTGTTCGGACGCGACTTCACCGCTTCGCTCACCGACGTCACGATATCCGGCGTGATATGGCTATCGAGCGCCCCGTAGTGGAACTGCACCGGCACATTCAGCCGGGCGGCTTCGCCCAGATAGTTGTGAATGCCGCCACCGTAGTACGGCACGGCGGCGTCGACCAGCCCGCGTGCGGCGCTCAGGTAGGACAGCAGTCCGCCGAAGCAATAGCCGACGGCGGCAATCTTTGCATGGGCATCGAGCTTGCCGCGCAGCGCCTTGGCCGTCGCTTCGATATCGGTCACGGCCTTCTCGATGTCGATCGATTGGCGCAGTTCCATCGCGCGCGCCCAGTCGTCGCCCGAGTAGCCAAGTTCGACGCGCGGGGCGGCACGCCAGAAGATATCCGGCGCGAGCACCACATAGCCGTCCATCGCGTATTGATCGGCAACGCCGCGAATGTGTTCGTTCACGCCGAAGATTTCCTGCACCAGCACGATACCCGGTGCCTTTGCGACCGGCCCCGACGGCGGCAATGCCAGATAGGCATCGAAGGCGCCGTCCACGGTTTCGACACGGATCCATTGACTGTTCGACACGGAAGTTGCTCCATCAAAAAAAGGGGAATTGCCCGCGCGCGACAACCACCGAGCCACTGCAGGGATCGGGCGCGACCGCGCGCAGTCAGGCCGAATCAGTATAGGCACTTTCGCGCTCGCGCACAGCGCTCGGCCAAGCCCGCCGCACAAGGCCCTGCAGGGGGCACGACGCGTGCCCACTTTCGCATCTCTCGGCTCACTCTGCTTGTATCGCAGATGCGGTGAGGTGCGCCGTTTCGACGACCGAACCCAAACCTTCCGATCACGCTGAGCGGGCACCGTCGCTTCATCGTTTCGTCGTTTCGTCCCTTAGCCCTCTCGCCATCCCCCGTGATGCCCCTTACATGTCGTTACCGCCCCCGGGCCGGTCGACGGATGCGCGTTACGCTTGCCACAGGCGTTCGATACTGCCGCGAGCCAATTTAATACGGAATCCATATCATGAAGATAGCAACTCGCCATGCCATCAGCACCATTGCAATGTCGCTGGCATTGACAGCCACCGGCATTGCCACGGCCGACACATTATCGAGCACAGCGCGAGCGCAGAGCGCGCCGCCGGCCGCCGACGCCGACGCCGACAACAAGCACGACATGCACGACGCCATCGACATGCCGCCCCCACCGCCGCGCATGGGTCGGCTCGTCGGCGGACCGGGTCCGCAGGGTGGGGCCGCGCCTGCCTTCGCAGCCATTCGCACCATCGACGAAATTGCGCACTGGTACCGCGTTGGCGGTCATCCCGAAGATGTCTTGCCGTTCTATCGCGAGACGCTCACGCAAACGCGCGACCCGATGCTGCGCCGTCATCTGCGCGACGCCATCGCGCGCGAGACGTTGAAACCGGCCGACACCACGGCAGCCATCGCGACATTGCGCGCGCAATTGCGCGAGGATCTCGCCGCATTGCCGCCGTCACCGTCACTTGACGCCAGGCGCCGCTGATGGAGTCGCGCGATAACGAACACGTCAATCCCGTGACACCGCCATGATTTGCGCGTTCCATTGCGGCAGCCACGTCAGCAAGAACTGCGCGAATCCCTCAGCCGCCGGCGACGCTGCACGCGAGAGCGATCGGTACACACAGACCTGACGAATCGTCTCGGGCGAGACAACGCGGCGCATCACCAGACCGAACGGTGGCGCGAGCGCCGCCACGTAGCCGGGTGTCAGGGTGGCGGCCAGCCCTTGCGACGCGACGCCGAGCGCGGTCGTCACGTTATCGACCACGTCGATAGGTGTAATGCGCGCATCGGGCGGCGCAGACAAGCGCATCTGCGCAACGCTGCGTTCGTGATCGCGTCCCGCGGCAACGAGCGGCGTATCGCGCAGATCCGCCCAGCGCACGCGCCGGCGTCGCGCGAGTGCGTGGCCCGGCGCACACCACAACACCCACGGGCTGTCGAATGCTGGCGCCCCGGCGACATGCGCGCCCGTTGCGCGATTGGGGCCGATCGCCAGATCGAGGTCGCCGTTGGCCACGTGATCGACGAGCGCATCGACCGGCGTATCGACCACGCGCACCACGACCTTGGGCCGTAGGTCGGCGTAAGCGCGAATCGCGGCGGGCAGCGCCATGCTCGCGAGCACCAGCGGCGCGCCCACGCGCACGATGCCGGCAGCACGGTTGCGCACGTCGTCAGCCGTTTTCTCAGCCGCCTGCACATGCCGAATCACCGACTCCGCCGACGCAAGAAAATCACGCCCAGCACTGGAGAGCGCCACACGCCGGGTGGTGCGGTCGAAGAGCCGAAAGCCGAGGACCGATTCGAGTTCGGCAACGAGTTGGCTCACGGCCGACGAGGTAAGCCCCAGGCGATTGCCCGCCTCGGCGAAGCTGTGCAATTCGGCAATGGCCACCAGCGCCTCGAACTGGCGGAGTGTGATGCGGGTCAGGGGCATGTCGTGTCGATGATCAAGTCTCGCCTACGAATATACCGGCATCGATGGATTGTCCCGAAGACGCGTGGCGCTCACCAGCGGCTTGCGCACTTCCCATTGAAGCGAGGACCGCCCTGCCGAACGTCATTGTCCTCGCCAAGGAATCCGTCACTGCGGGTACAGGCCATGTATCCGCCCGAACAGGCGCGTCAGGCCGAGCAATGCGTCGATGTTGGGCGCAGGAACCGACACGCGCTGACCGATCTCGCGCACCACGCTCACCAGCGCGTCGAGTTCGATGGGACGGTGCGCCTCCACGTCCTGCAGCATCGACGTCTTGAACGCCCCCAGCTTCGCCGTCACGGCATGCCGGTCATCGGGCGACTGTTCGATCGCGCAGCCGATCTTGGCCCCAATCGCCGCCGCCTCCGCCATCGCCGCCGAGCAGAACGCGCGCACGAGCGGGTCGTCCAGTAACCGGTCGATCGTCGCGCCCGTGATCGCCGACACGGGGTTCATCGTCAGGTTACCCCACAGCTTGTACCAGATGTCGAGACGCACGTGCTCCGACGCCTTGACTTCAAAACCCGCCCGCGTCAGCAACCCCGCGAGCCGCTGCACGCGCTCGCTCTGCCCGCCGCCCGGCTCGCCGACGATGAGCCCACGCCCCATCCTGTGATCGACCACCCCCGGCGCCGATGTCGCCGCACTCGCATGCACCACGCACCCGATCACATTGGCCAGCGGGATCGCCGCGCCAATCGCCCCGTCCGGATCGACGCTCGTCAGCGGATCGTCGCCAAAGGGCGCCACCCCCTTGCAGAACCACCACGGCACGCCGTTCATCGCGGGCAACACCAGTGTTTGCGGGCCGAGCAGGGGCGCCACGGCGCTCGCAACCTGCGCAAGCGCGGGCCCCTTCACCGCAATAACGATCAGGTCCTGCACGCCGAGCTTGCCGGCGTCTTCCAGCGGATGCGCCGCGTCCACGGGCGCACTCGTCACCGTCTCGCCCTGCTTCACGCGCCAGCCATGCTCGCGCAACGCCGCCAGCGTCGCACCGCGCGCCAACGCGCTCACGCGCGCTTCCCCCGCCGCCGCCAGTCGCGCGCCGAGCAAGCCGCCGATGGCGCCCGCGCCAATGATCGTCACCTTCATCCCTTCACTCCTGTCGTTGCGCCGCGAGTCGATAGTTTTCCTTGAATCGCTCCGGCACACGTTCGTCAAACCCCAGCGCCACACGGCGCACTTCAGGACTGTCGCCCGGCGGGTGCCCCACACCGAGCGCCGCCGCGCGTGGTGCATCGATCCCCACGACCTGCCCCACAAGGCAACCGAGTCCGGTGATCTCGCACGCCACCCGATCCCCCGCGTCCACCGAGCGGGAATGACAGGGCGTGCCCATCAGGATCACGTCGCCCGGCAGCAGCGTGATATGTCGCGCAATGTCTGCGATCACGTAGTGCGGGCCCCAGATCGTCTCGTCACCGATGTGCGCCTCCTGCACGACGCGTCCATTGCGATAAGTGCGCAACGTCTGCTCGAACAGGTTCACGCCGCGCACGATGCCCGGGCCGATCGGCAACAGGGTGTCGGCCCCCTTCACGCGCAACATCGACCCTTGATCGGTGTCGCGAAAGTCCTGCAAACCCATGTCCAGCGCCGGGCAGAACCCCTCGATGTAATCCCACGCCTCATCGGGAAGCACATTGCGGCACGTACGCCCGATCACCACCGCGTACTCGCCCTCGTAGTTCAGATACCGACAATCCGCCGGCTTGAGGATCTGGCCGTTATGCCCATTCAACGAGGTCGGTGGCTTCGTGAAGTACGTCGGCGTGTCGGTCGGCTTGGGCCGGTTGCGCGTCTCCATGCTACGCGAGCGATACGAGATATGCACGGCGATGATCTTTGACGGATCCACCGGCGGCAGATGCGCCACCGCCTGCGGGTCCACCGTACGTCCATCGTCGAGCCGCAACAACCCGCGCTCGTGCCCGTCCTCGACGATCGTGCCCCAGAACGCACTGCCGCCCAACATTACGCGACGACGCTCGACGCGCGGGCCGCGCATCACGGCAGGCAATTCTCGCAGCGGAAATTCGAAGTCCATGGTCGCGCCCCGTCAAATCGTATCGAACCAGACATGCACATTGCCGGTGCCGCGTGCGTTCTCGTATTCAGACAGCACCGTGCCCGGGTGACGGCTCGCCGCACCGCCCAGCGCCCCGATCATCTGCAGGTAATGCGCGCCGTGCGCCTCCCACGGGCGCTTGCGGTAGTCCTCGTCCCAGTTCGCCAGAATCCGGTCGTGACGCCCTTCCCGAAAAGCCTCGATGGCACGCTTGTCGCTCTCGATGTTCTCGGGGCGCGACACATTGCTCTCGTGGAAGATGCGCGGATGATGGGGCTGCCAGTCGATGCCGTTGAACCGGTGACTCAACGAACCCGATGCCAGCATCACCACGCGCAGAGGACTGCGGCGAATCGCCTCGCCGATCGCGTCACCCGATTGCAGAAAATGCTTCGTCTCGCAGTTCTGACACGAACTCACGGTCACGACCGGCCACGCGTCGAGCCGCATCTGTTTGATGACGTTGATCGTCGGGTAATGGCGCGGCAAGTCGGGATGCAACACCGCGCGGGCGCGCACGCCGCGCTCGCGTGCCACGGCTTCGACGCTCAGCGCCAGCTCGGGATGCCCACGATAATCGTAAGGCACGCCATGCAGATACCAGGGCATCTCGTCGGAGATGTACATGCCCGAATAGTGCGCCCCGCCGTCGATCAGGTGATAACCGGTGGTGAACCAATGCGAGTCGAAAATCACGATGACGTCCGGACGCGCCGCCACGACGCGCTCACGCACCCGCGCATAACCGGCGATCAAGTCCGAATCGGTGCCCGCGCCCTGCAGCACGCGGAATTCCTCACACTGCATCAGTCCTGGGTGATGCGAGACCAGCGCCGCGCCGACGATCTGTCCCATGGGGCCCTCCTCTTTTCTCGTTGTGATGTGATGCCGCGGGCGCATCAGCGATGGCTGAAGCTGGCCTTGAACGGCTGTTTCGGCACGACGACATCCTTCACGTCGCAAAAGAAATCGAAGCTCCAGTCGCCGCCTTCGCGGCCAATGCCGGAGCGCTTGGTGCCGCCGAACGGCGCCGCCAGATCACGAATGCCGAAGCTGTTGATCCAGAGAAAGCCCGTGCGAACGCGCTGCGCGACGGCAATGGCGTGCGCCTCGTCGCCATAACAAACGCCGCCCAGCCCATAGTCGGTGCCGTTAGCCATGTCGACGACCTCGTCATCGCTTGCGAACGTTTGCAGCGTAAGCACTGGGCCGAAGACCTCCTGTTGCACGATCTCATCGTGCTGACGCAGATCGGTAAGCAGCGTCGGCGCGAAGTACTGCTCGCCGAATGTATGCCGTGTGCCTCCCCACAGCACGCGCGCGCCCGCTGTCACGGCCCGTTCGACGAAGCCCTGTACGCGTTCGAGCTGCCGCTGGTGGATGATGGGACCGATCTCGGTCTGCCCATCGCGCGGGTCCCCCACGACGAGGCGCTCGACCAGCACGCGCAGCTTGTCGGTGAACGCCGGCGCCACGTCCGCATGAACGAGCAAACGCGTGCCCGCCAGGCATACCTGCCCGGCGTTGCGATACATCAGCGCGGCGGTGGCGGCAGCAGCGTCGAGATCGGCATCCGCCAGCACGATGAAGGCCGACTTGCCGCCCAGTTCCAGACTGCACGGCACGAGATTGGCCGCCGCCGCCGTGGCGATCCACTTGGCGGTCGCGACCGAGCCGGTGAACGAGATGCGCGCAAGCCGCGCGTCGCTCACGAGCGCCGCCCCCGTCACGGCTCCCGGGCCTTGCAACACTTGCAACACGCCCGGCGGCAGCCCTGCCTCGTGCGCGCAGTCCGCGAGTAACGAGGACGTGAGCGGCGCCCACTCCGGCGCCTTGAGCACTACCGTATTCCCGCACGCCAATGCCGGGCCGATCTTCCAAGTCGCGAGCATCAGCGGCGAGTTCCACGGCGTGATGACCGCCACGACACCCGCAGGATCGTGACGCACGAGATGACGCGCCTGCGGCGTCTCGATCACACGGTCCTGCAACGTCATGGCATGCTCGGCGAACCACGTGATGTTCTGCATGGCGCGCGGCACCACGCCATGCGCCATGCGTGAGCGCAGCACCCCGGCATCGACGCTCTCCAACGTGGCGAACGCCTCGGCACGACGCCCGACTTCGTCGGCAAATCGCTGGAGATACGGCAGGCGTTCCGACGCACCAAGCGCCGCCCACGCGGGGAAGGCCTGCGCCGCCGACGACACCGCGGCATCGACGTGCGCCGCATTGCCGCTGGCGATCTCCCCCAGATGTGTCTGGTCGATAGGCGAGACGCACGCGAACGTGTCGCCGGACGCCACGCGGCGGCCGTCGATATAGTGATCCGGCGAAACGGATACGCCGGCGACGTCAAAACGGGGAGCACTCATGCGATGTCTCGTGGGAAGTGTTTGGCGGAGCGGTTGGGGGAACCGTTGAGGAACGCGTCCGAGGCCTTGCGAATCGTTCAGCGCTTTTCGTCGTCGACGGCAGCGAATTTTGCGGCCAGCGCACGGCTCGCGTTCGCGAGCAGCGTGGTGTCGATGCCCACCGCCATGAACGTCACGCCAAGGTCGAGGTAGTGACGGGCAAGCGCCTCGTCGGAGCACAGGATCCCTGCCGCCTTGCCCGCTCGACGGATCCGGGCGATGCCGTCGCCGATCGCCAGACGCACGTCGTGATGCGTCGCGTGTCCGAGATGCCCCATCGATGCCGCGAGATCGGCCGGGCCGATGAACACGCCGTCGACGCCATCGACGGCGGCAATGTCGTCGACCTGCGCTAGCGCGTCGGCCGTCTCTACCTGCACGAGCAGGCAGGTCGTTGTGTTCGCCGCGTGCAGATAGTCGTCGTAGCCGTTC
Organism: Pandoraea sp. B-6; assembly: GCF_000282835.1. NCBI lineage: Bacteria > Pseudomonadati > Pseudomonadota > Betaproteobacteria > Burkholderiales > Burkholderiaceae > Pandoraea > Pandoraea sp. B-6. Next base: position 15,450 of record NZ_KB290499.1, read on the forward strand.
CACCGCGAAGACCGCGCCAATCCGCTGCCGACGCCGCGCGTGCCTTGCGGCGGATACCGCGTGGCGCTCGCGAGCGCGCGCGCCATCCCGGCGGACTCGACCATCGGCACCAGCAGCGTCGTCGCCCCGATGTCCAGCACCTGCTTGATGAGCGCAGCGTCGCCATGCGGCAACCGCACCACAGGGTGTGTCGGATATGGGGCCACCGCCTGCAACGTCGCCAGCATCGTGCGCAGATCGTTGGGGGCATGCTCGCCGTCGATCACCAGCCAGTCGAAGCCGCTGCCGGCGCACAACTCGGCGGCGTACGGCGTGGCGAGTCCCAGCCACAGGCCGATCTGGCGCTCGCCACGGGCCAACGCCTGCTTGAAGGCATTCGGGGGTGTTTTCATATCAACCTCTCCAGTGAGGTGCGAACCATCGGGGACGTTCGGCGCCGTCAGACGAAGCGCACGCCGATCGCGCCGAGCGGGCCGTAGTCGGCGTGAAACACGTCGCCCGCCGCACAGGCCACGGGTCGCGTGAACGACCCGGCCAGCACGATCTCGCCCGCTTGCAGCCCTTCGTCGAAGGCGCCCAGCTTGTTCGCCAGCCACGCAATGCCATTGCCGGGATGGTTAAGCACCGCCGCACTCAGGCCCGATTCTTCGATCACGCCATTGCGATAGAGCAGCGCGCCCGTCCAGCGCAGATCGACAGCGTCCGGCTTCACGGGACGTCCACCGAGAATCACGGCCGCATTCGCCGCGTTGTCGGCAATCGTGTCGACGACCTTGCGCGGCGCTTTCGTGTCGCGGTCGAAAAGCTCGATGCGGCCATCGATCAATTCGAGCGCCGGCGTCACCCAGGCGGTGGCGTCGAGCACGTCGAACAAGGTAACCCCGGGGCCCTTGAGCGGCTTGGCCAGAATGAATGCCAACTCCACTTCGAGACGCGGCACGATGAACCGCGAGGCATCGAGGGTCGCGCCATCGGTCACAAGCATGTCGTCGAGTAACGTGCCGTGATCGGGTTCCGTGATCCGGGCGGCGACTTGCATGGCGCGCGACGTCAGCCCGATCTTGTGACCGATCACGCGACGCCCTTCGGCGAACTTCAACGCCTGCCACGCCTGTGCGATCGCGTAGCTGTCGGCCGTCGTCATCTCGGGATACCGGCGGGAGAACTGCATGACCGGCGTGCGACAGCGTTCGGCGTCGTGCAGCTCGCGGGCAAGGGCCTGGCAGGTCGCGGCGTCGAGCGTCGGCATCGGGGGGTCTCCATGGCGCCACCCGCTACGGGCAACGCACTCTTGTCGGTCGATAACGCCTATTCTTGCGGCCCCCGGCGCCAGGAACAATCAATCGATTCAGGGACATTGATAAGCAAAACTGGATAATCGAACGCCGCCGGATACCTTCCGCCAGTCAGGTATCGTCAATACAATTTCGAAATGAGAGTGATTTGCATTTATAATTCGCAACGCTTTATTACAAGGCATTACGCAAACCGAACCGAATGCTGTCGGCTGCCGTTCCGGTCAACGCTCGGGTTCGCCACACTCTCGCCGTCAAGAAGGTCAGCCAAGATGAAGATGTCTCCGCGTCGCCGCGCACATGTGGCCGCCGACACCCCCCGCGTCCGCCCCTGCGCCGCCCGCCTCCCCTCCCGTCCTCGTCTGCCGCACGCCATCGCCAGCGCCGCCGCGCTGCTCGTGACAACGCTCGGCACCGCGTATGCGCAGCAGGCCACAGGTGCGACGACAGCAGAATCCAGGGCCGAAGTCGAACTCGACGCAGTCAACGTTTCCGGCGACTGGGGCGACTGGCTCGGGACCGGTCTCGACAGCAGCGCGAAGACCTTCCCCGGTGCGCGTACGGTCGTGAAGAAGGCGCAGATCGAGGCATCGGGTGCGACGAACATTGGTGATGTCATGCGCCGCATCCCCGGTGTGCAGGCGAGCGACAACTCGGGTACCGCGGGCAGCGCCATCTCCCTGAACATCGGCGTGCGCGGCCTCACCGGCCGTTACTCGCCGCGCTCGACCGTGTTGCTCGACGGCATTCCGATGGCCGTCGCACCTTACGGTCAGCCGCAGTTGTCCTTTGCGCCGGTCAGCCTCTTCAACATCGAGACCATCGACGTCGTGCGCAGCGGCGGTGCCGTGCGCTACGGGCCGCAGAACGTCGGCGGCGTGATCAACTTCAAGACGCGTGCGATCCCCAGCACGCCGGGCCTTACGGCCGACGCCACCGTGCGCGAGAACGTCTACACGATCGGTGGCGGCGCCAACACCCAATACGGCGCGTTCCTCGGCACGCAGATGGATAACGGTTTGGGACTCGCGCTGCTGTATTCCGGCATGGTCGGACGCGACTGGCGCAAGGGCAGCGACGAGCGCGTGAACGACCTCGCGCTGAAATGGCGGTACGACATCTCGTCGAGCCAGCAGGTGTACGGCAAGGTCTCGTATTACGACGTGAAGTCGAAGACGCCCGGCGGCCTGAGCGTCGCGCAATTCAATGCCGATCCTTTCCAGAACACGCGGCCGAACGACTACTGGAGCGGCAACCGCACCGGCCTCGACGTCGGCTATCTGAACACGATCTCCGAGACGCAGGAATTTGAGATCCGCACGTACTACAACGAGAGCTATCGTCAGAGCACGCTGATCAACGCCGCCGGCACGCAGACCACACACCAGCCTCGCAACTACGAGACGTTCGGTATCGAGCCACGCTTCACGCAGCGCCTGTTCGTCGGTCCGACCGCGCACGACGTGACCGTTGGCTATCGCTACGTGCACGAGCGTGGCGACGACAACAACTGGACCACGACCCTGGCCACCGGGCGCAACTCCGCCACGCAGACGTTCTACAACTACACCAGCGCGAACGCGTTCTACCTCGACGATCGCATGGCCTGGGGCAACTGGCGACTCACGCCGGGCGTGCGTTACGAGGTCATCAACTCGCAGCGCGTCGACAAGTCGACGGGCAACACCTTCCGCTCGGACAACAGCAAGCCGCTGCCCTCGGTGAACCTGTCGTACCTGGTGAACAGCGCGTGGACGGTCTATGCGGACTACAGCACGTCGTTCGGACCGGTGCAGAACACGCAGTTGAATTCGATGTCGGCCACGAACCCGCTGACGCCGGAGCTCGCGCGCACCTATGAAATCGGCACCCGCTGGTCGGACTCGCGTTGGAAGGCCGAGCTCACGGCGTTCAAGATGAAGTTCGACAACCAGATTCTGCAAGTGCCCGGCTCGACCCCGCCCGTCTTCCAGAACATTGGCGCGACGAACCACGACGGCATCGAAACCGCCGTCGATTACACCTTCGACCGCGACAGCGTGCTGCGCGGCTTGAACGTGTACGCGAACTTCACTTACACGCGTGCGATCCAGAAATCGGGCGCGACCGCCGGTCTCGACGTGCCGTTCTACTCGCGCTTCACGGATACGCTCGGCGCCCGTTACGACATCGGCGCGTGGACATTCAACGTCTCCACCACGCGCCAGAGCGCGCAGTATTCGGATCTGGCCAACACGGAAGCGGAATCGGCCGACGGCAGCAATGGCAAGGTGCCCGGCTTCCGTCTGTGGAACCTGCAGGCGATGTACAAGGTCCCCGGCTACAAGAACGCCGACGTCACGGTGGGTCTGAACAACGTCTTCGATAAACGCTTCTATACGCGCAACGTCGACGGCAACGCCGGCCGCATGGTCGGCGCGCCGCGCATGATCTACGTGCAGGGCCACTTCGGGTTCTGATCGCCGCAGGATCGGTAAACGAAAAAAAACGGCACCCGCTAGGGTGCCGTTTTCGTTACGACGCGGGTATCAGGTTGGCAGCGCCCGCTCTCGCCAGCGCCGCCCGCCCGATTACTCCGCCGTAGGCTCTTCCACCGAGCTTGGCATCGGTGCAAACGCTTCTTCCAGAGCGATCTGGTCGTGACGCTCGCGATCCGACGTCTCGCGGGCCTTGCGGGCCTTGTGATACGCCAGACCCGTACCTGCCGGGATGAGACGGCCAACGATGACGTTTTCCTTCAGGCCACGCAGGTCGTCCTTCTTGCCCATGATCGCGGCTTCGGTCAACACGCGCGTCGTTTCCTGGAACGAGGCTGCCGAGATGAACGAATCCGTCGACAGCGACGCCTTCGTAATCCCCAGCAGCACGTTCTCGTACTGCGCCGGACGCTTGTCCGCGGCGTTCATGGCGTCGTTCTCGTACAGCATGTCCGAGCGCTCGACCTGTTCGCCGATGATGAAGCGCGTATCGCCGTTGTCGGTGATCTGCACACGACGCAGCATCTGGCGAACGATCACCTCGATGTGCTTGTCGTTGATCTTCACACCCTGCAAGCGGTACACGTCCTGCACTTCGTCGACGATGTAACGCGCCAGCGCTTCGATACCCTGCAGACGCAGGATGTCGTGCGGGTCGGCCGGACCGTCCACGATCATTTCGCCCTTGTTCACCACCTGGCCGTCGTGCACCAGCACCTGCTTTTCCTTCGGAATCAGGAACTCGTGCTGGTTGCCGTCGAGATCGGTAATGACCAGACGCTGCTTGCCCTTCGTGTCCTTGCCGAACGACGTGGTACCGGTGACTTCGGCCAGAATGCCGGCGTCCTTCGGTGCGCGCGCTTCGAACAGCTCGGCCACACGCGGCAGACCCCCGGTAATATCGCGCGTCTTCTGCGCTTCGGTCGGGATACGTGCGAGCACTTCACCCACCGGCACTTGCTGACCGTCCTTGATGGTGATCAGTGCGCCCACCTGGAAGCCGATCGTCACTGCGTGATCGGTCCCCGGGATCTTCACTTCCACACCATGTTCGTCGAGCAGCTTGACCTGCGGACGCACGTTCTTCGACGCCGGACCACGACGCTTCGGATCGATCACGACCAGCGTGGACAGACCCGTCACATCGTCGATCTGCTTGGCCACCGTGACACCTTCCTCGACGTTCTCGAACCGGGCGTAACCGCCGTGTTCGGTAATGATCGGGCGCGTCAGCGGATCCCACGTACCCAGTTGGGCACCGGCCTTGACCTGTGCGCCGTCCAGATGCAGCAGCGTGGCGCCGTACGGCACCTTGTGGCGCTCGCGCTCACGGCCATGATCGTCCGTGATCAGGATTTCGCCCGAACGCGAGATGGCGATCTGTTCGCCGCGACCGTTCGTCACGTAACGCATGGTCGCCGAGAAGCGAACCGTACCGTTCGACTTGGCTTCGATCGACGAGGCCACGGCCGCACGCGATGCCGCACCACCGATGTGGAACGTACGCATCGTGAGCTGCGTGCCCGGTTCACCGATCGACTGCGCAGCGATCACACCGACCGCTTCGCCCACGTTCACACGCGAGCCGCGGCCAAGGTCACGGCCGTAACAGGCGGCGCACAGACCGAAGCGCGTATCGCAGGTCAGCGGCGTGCGCACGCGCACTTCGTCGACACCCAGCGCTTCGATCATCTCGACGGCGTCCTCGTCGAGCAGCGTGCCCGATTCGTACACCGTCTCTTGCGTTTCCGGATTCACGACGTCGGCCACGGCCACGCGACCGAGGATACGGTCACGCAGGGCTTCGACCACTTCACCGCCCTCGACCAGCGCCTTCATCGCAACGCCGTTGCTCGTGCCGCAATCGTCTTCGACCACGACCAGATCCTGCGTCACGTCGACCAGACGACGCGTCAGGTAACCCGAGTTTGCCGTCTTCAGTGCCGTATCGGCCAGACCCTTACGTGCACCGTGGGTCGAGATGAAGTACTGCAACACGTTCAGGCCTTCGCGGAAGTTCGCGGTAATCGGCGTCTCGATAATCGAGCCGTCCGGCTTGGCCATCAGGCCACGCATCCCCGCGAGCTGGCGAATCTGGGCGCTCGAACCGCGAGCACCGGAGTCGGCCATCATGTAAATCGAGTTGAACGACTCCTGGTCGACGATATTGCCGTCGCGATCGGTCGTCTTCTCTTTCGAGAGCTGCTCCATCATCGCCTTGCCCACGGCGTCGCCGGTCGCACCCCAGATGTCCACGACGTTGTTGTAACGCTCTTGCGCCGTGACCAGACCCGACATGTACTGACGGTCGTATTCCTTGACCTTCTTCGACGCTTCGCCGATCAGCTCTTCCTTCTTCGTCGGCACGAGCATGTCGTCGACGCAGATCGAGATACCGGCGCGCGTTGCCAGGCGGAAGCCCGACTGCATCAGCTTGTCGACGAAGATCACCGTCTCGCGCAGACCGCAGCGGCGGAACGCCGTGTTGATCAGCTTCGAGATTTCCTTCTTCTTGAGCGACTTGTTCAGCACCGAGAACGGCAGGCCCGGCGGCAGAATTTCCGACAGGATCGCGCGGCCGACCGTGGTCGGGTACAGCGTGATCTTCGGCGTCTTCTCGCCCGTTTCCGGATCGACCGTGTACTCCGTGATACGCACGTTCACGCGCGAAGCCAGTTCGACTTCCTTGTTGTCGTACGCGCGCAGCACTTCCGAGACGTCGATGAACGACAGGCCTTCGCCGCGGCCGTTGATCTTGTCGCGGGTCGCGTAATACAGACCCAGCACGATATCCTGCGACGGCACGATCGACGGATCGCCGTTGGCCGGGAACAACACGTTGTTCGAGGCCAGCATCAGGGTACGCGCTTCCATCTGCGCTTCGAGCGACAGCGGCACGTGAACGGCCATCTGGTCACCGTCGAAGTCGGCGTTGAACGCCGCGCAAACCAGCGGGTGAAGCTGGATCGCCTTGCCTTCGATCAGCACCGGCTCGAACGCCTGAATCCCCAGGCGGTGCAGCGTCGGTGCGCGGTTCAGCATGATCGGGTGTTCGCGGATCACATCTTCGAGGATGTCCCACACCACCGCCGTCTGGTTCTCGACTTCCTTCTTCGCGGCCTTGATGGTCGTGGCCACGCCCAACACTTCCAGCTTGTGGAAGATGAACGGCTTGAAGAGTTCGAGCGCCATCAGCTTCGGCAGACCGCACTGATGCAGCTTGAGCGTCGGGCCCACGGTAATCACCGAACGGCCCGAGTAGTCCACGCGCTTACCGAGCAGATTCTGACGGAAACGACCGCTCTTGCCCTTGATCATGTCGGCCAGCGACTTGAGCGGGCGCTTGTTCGCACCGGTCATCGCCTTGCCGCGACGGCCGTTGTCGAGCAGCGAGTCCACGGATTCCTGCAGCATGCGCTTTTCGTTGCGCACGATGATGTCCGGGGCCTTCAGCTCGAGCAGACGCTTCAGACGGTTGTTACGGTTGATGACGCGGCGATACAGATCGTTCAGATCCGAGGTCGCGAAGCGGCCACCGTCGAGCGGCACCAACGGGCGCAGCTCGGGCGGGAGCACCGGCAGCACTTCGAGCACCATCCACTCGGGCTTGATGCCCGAACGCTGGAAAGCCTCGAGCACCTTCAGGCGCTTGGCGTACTTCTTGATCTTCGCTTCCGAGCCCGTGGCTTGCAGCTCGGCGCGCAGATGCTCGACCTGCTGGTCGATGTCGATCGAGCGCAGCAGCTCGCGCACGCCTTCCGCGCCCATCTCGGCACGGAATTCGTCGCCGTATTCCTCGACCTTGTTGTAGTAATCCTCTTCGGTCATGATCTGGCACCGCTTGAGCGGCGTCATGCCCGGTTCGAGAACCACATACGCTTCGAAGTACAGCACGCGTTCAATGTCGCGCAGCGTCATGTCGAGCACCATGCCCAGACGCGACGGGAGCGACTTCAGGAACCAGATGTGCGCGACCGGCGAGGCCAGCTCAATGTGGCCCATGCGCTCGCGACGCACCTTCGCCAGCGTGACTTCCACGCCGCACTTCTCGCAGATCACGCCACGGTGCTTCAGGCGCTTGTACTTGCCGCAAAGGCACTCGTAATCCTTGATCGGACCGAAGATCTTTGCGCAGAACAGGCCGTCACGCTCGGGCTTGAACGTCCGATAGTTGATCGTTTCCGGCTTCTTCACTTCGCCGAACGACCACGAGCGGATCTTGTCCGGCGAAGCCAGACCGATCTTGATCGCGTCGAACTGTTCGACCTGCTGAACTTGCTTGAATAGATCGAGCAAAGCTTTCATTGCTTTCTCCTGTTGCCTGAACGCAATTAACTGCGCTCCAGGTCGATATCGATACCGAGCGAACGGATTTCCTTGACCAGCACGTTGAACGACTCCGGCATGCCGGCATCGATTACGTGATCGCCCTTGACGAGGTTCTCGTACACCTTCGTACGCCCCGTCACGTCATCCGACTTCACGGTCAGCATTTCCTGCAGCACATACGATGCGCCGTATGCTTCCAGTGCCCACACTTCCATTTCACCGAAGCGCTGACCACCGAACTGGGCCTTACCGCCCAACGGCTGTTGCGTCACCAGCGAGTACGGACCGGTCGAACGCGCGTGCATCTTGTCGTCGACCAAGTGGTGCAGCTTGAGCATGTGCATGAAGCCGCACGTGACCGGACGCTCGAAGGCTTCGCCGGTACGGCCGTCGAACAGCGTGACCTGGTTCTTCGACGGCGTCATGCCGAGTTCCTTCGCGACGTGATCCGGGAACGCCAGATCCAGCATGCGACGGATTTCGTCTTCATGGGCACCATCGAACACCGGCGTTGCGAACGGCACGCCGTTCTGCAGGTTGCGCGCCAGCGACATGATCTCGTCGTCCGACAGGCTGTCGATATCTTCTTGTTGACCGCTCTCGTTGTAGATCTTCGTCAGGAACTTGCGAACTTCCTGGACCTTGGTGTGCGCCTGCAGCATTTCGCCGATACGCCAGCCCAGACCCTTCGCTGCCCAGCCGAGGTGCGACTCGAGAATCTGACCCACGTTCATCCGCGACGGCACGCCGAGCGGGTTGAGCACGATGTCTGCCGGACGGCCATCGGCCATGTACGGCATATCCTCGATCGGCACGATCTTCGAGACCACGCCCTTGTTACCGTGACGGCCTGCCATCTTGTCGCCAGGCTGCAGACGACGCTTGACCGCCAGGTACACCTTGACCATCTTCAGCACGCCCGGCGGCAGTTCGTCGCCTTGCGTGAGCTTCTTGCGCTTCTCTTCGAAGGCCAGATCGAACGAGTGACGCTTCTGCTCGATCGATTCCTTGATCTGCTCGAGCTGTTGCGCACCTTCGTCTTCCGCCAGACGGATGTCGAACCAGTGGTAACGGTCCAGATCCGCCAGGTATTCCTTCGTGAGCTTGGTGCCCTTGGCGAGCTTCTTCGGACCGCCATTGGCCGTCTTGCCCACCAGGAAGCGCTCCAGACGCTGGAACGCATCGCCTTCCACGATACGCAGCTGGTCGTTCAGGTCGAGGCGGTAGCCCTTGAGTTCATCGTCGATGATCTGCTGGGCGCGCTTGTCGCGCTGAATGCCTTCACGCGTGAACACCTGCACGTCGATGACGGTGCCGCTCATGCCCGACGGCACGCGCAGCGAGGTGTCCTTCACGTCCGATGCCTTCTCGCCGAAGATCGCGCGCAGCAGCTTTTCTTCCGGCGTGAGCTGGGTTTCGCCCTTCGGCGTGACCTTGCCCACCAGCACATCGCCGGCTTCGACTTCCGCGCCGATGTACACGATGCCCGACTCGTCCAGACGGCCGAGTTGGACTTCCGCCAGGTTCGAAATATCGCGCGTGATTTCCTCAGGTCCGAGCTTGGTGTCGCGAGCGACCACGTTCAGCTCTTCGATGTGGATCGACGTATAACGGTCTTCCGCAACGACACGCTCCGAGATCAGGATCGAATCCTCGAAGTTGTAGCCGTTCCACGGCATGAACGCGATCAGCATGTTCTGACCCAGCGCCAACTCACCCAGATCGGTCGACGCGCCGTCGGCGATCACATCGCCGCGCGCCACCTTGTCGCCTTCTTCCACGATCGGGCGCTGGTTGATGTTGGTGTTCTGGTTCGAACGCGTGTACTTGATCAGGTTGTAGATGTCCACGCCGACTTCACCGGCGACGGCTTCATCGTCGTTCACGCGAATCACCACACGGCCTGCGTCGACGTAGTCGACCACGCCGCCACGGAACGCCTGCACGGTCGTACCCGAGTCGACAGCCACCGTACGTTCGATACCCGTACCGACCACCGCTTTTTCCGGACGCAGGCAAGGCACGGCCTGGCGCTGCATGTTCGAACCCATCAACGCGCGGTTCGCGTCGTCGTGCTCGAGGAACGGAATCAGCGACGCGGCGACGGAGACGATCTGCGACGGTGCCACGTCCATGTACTGGATGCGGTCCGGCGTGACCATCAGCGTTTCGCCGGCTTCACGCGACGACACCAGTTCGTCGGTCAGTTCACCGTTTTCGCCAATCGACGCGTTCGCCTGAGCGATCACGTAGCGACCTTCCTCAATGGCCGACAGGTAGTCGATCTGGTCGGTGACCTTGCCGTCTTCCACCTTGCGGTAAGGCGTCTCGAGGAAGCCATACTCGTTCAGGCGGGCGTACAGTGCCAGCGAGTTGATCAGACCAATGTTCGGACCTTCCGGCGTTTCGATCGGGCACACGCGGCCGTAGTGGGTCGGGTGCACGTCGCGCACTTCGAAGCCGGCACGCTCGCGCGTCAAACCGCCCGGGCCCAGTGCGGACACGCGACGCTTGTGCGTGATTTCCGACAGCGGGTTGGTCTGGTCCATGAACTGCGAGAGCTGCGACGAACCGAAGAACTCGCGGATGGCCGACGAGATCGGCTTGCTGTTGATCAGGTCGTGCGGCATCAGGTTTTCCGACTCGGCCTGACCCAGACGTTCCTTCACAGCACGCTCGACACGCACCAGACCGGCGCGGAACTGGTTCTCGGCCAGCTCACCCACGCAACGCACACGACGGTTGCCCAAGTGGTCGATGTCGTCGACTTCGCCGCGGCCATTACGCAGATCCACGAGGATCTTGATGGTCGAGAGAATGTCGTCGTCGCCCAGCGTCATCGGTCCGAGCACTTCGTCACGGCCGACACGACGGTTGAACTTCATACGACCCACCTTCGACAGGTCGTACGCTTCTTCGCTGTAGAACAGACGGTTGAACAGGGCCTCGACCGCATCTTCGGTCGGCGGCTCGCCCGGGCGCATCATGCGGTAGATCGCAATACGCGCGGCCGTGCGGTCGGCGGTTTCGTCGATGCGCAGCGTGGCCGAGATGTACGACCCCTGATCCAGATCGTTCGTGAACAGCGTCTGGATGTCCGACACGTCCGACTCGCGCAGCTTGACCAGCACGCTTTCGGTGATTTCTTCGTTGGCGTTGGCGATCACTTCGCCGGTATCGCCATCGATCACGTTCTTCGCGAGCACTCGGCCGAGCAGGTAGTCTTCCGGCACCGAGATGAACTTGGTGTTGGCGTTCTCCAGGTCGCGGATATGCTTGGCGTTGACGCGCTTGTCCTTCTGGACGATGACCTTGCCTTCGCGATCCGTGATGTCGAAGCGCGCTACTTCACCGCGCAGACGCTCCGGCACGAACTCCATCTGTGCGCCTTCCGGCATCAGCTTGAAGTTATCGAACACGAAGAAGTTCGCGAGGATCTGTTCCGGCGTCAGGCCGATCGCCTTGAGCAGGATCGTGACCGGCATCTTGCGACGGCGGTCGACGCGGAAGTACAGGATGTCCTTCGGATCGAATTCGAAGTCCAGCCACGAGCCGCGGTAGGGGATGATACGCGCGGAGAACAGCAGTTTGCCCGAGCTGTGCGTCTTGCCCTTGTCGTGTTCGAAGAACACGCCCGGCGAGCGGTGCAGCTGCGAGACGATGACACGCTCCGTGCCATTGATGACGAAGGAACCCGTCGAGGTCATGAGCGGAATTTCGCCCATGTACACTTCCTGTTCCTTGACTTCCTTGACGACGGGCTTGTTCGGCGATTCACGGTCGAGAATCACCAGACGAACCTTGGCGCGCAGGGCCGAGCAAAAAGTCAGGCCGCGCTGTTGACATTCCTTGACATCGAACGCGGGCGTGCCGAGCAGATAGCTGACAAACTCCAGGCGTGCGAACCCGTTGTGAGAAACGATCGGGAAAATGGAGGAAAAGGCTGCTTGCAGACCCTCCGGCTTCCGCTCCGATGCAAGCGCTTCGGCTTGCAAGAACGATGTGTACGAGGCGAGCTGGGTGGCCAGCAAAAACGGCACCTTGTGCACGGTCGGACGCTTCGCAAAACTCTTGCGAATGCGTTTCTTCTCGGTGAAGGAATAGTGCATTACGATCTCCGAATCACTACGCTGGCGACGACGGCAGGCATCGTCAACGGGTGTTCATCGACTGAGACCAGACGTCCCCCGCGGCGGGCTTGCCGTGGAGCAACGAGCTTGGTGGTTGGCCGCTACCAACCGCTGGCTGACGGCGACGGATGCCTGTGTTGCCCGTCGCCCGACCAAACTTGCCTTCTGCAGTCGCTTCAGAAGACAAAGAGAAAACCGCCACGGGTCGAATCCCGGCGCGATCTTTTCTTTGGCCTCTTCGGTATTTCTTCGGTACTACCCTCGCTTCCTCTCTGTTGCTGTGTATCGCCAGTACCCTCGATGATGCGTGCGCTTGAAACGGCAAAAATCACGGATGCATCGGCGAAATCATTTTGCTTTCAACCTCTTGGCACACTTTCGCGCTGGCTTTCGAGTTGCGTGCGCCCCTTTCGGGATTTGGCTCTCCTGAAAGCACAAAAAGGCTGACGACGTTTCGTCGCCAGCCTTCCCTACGCGCAGAGCCGAATTACTTGATTTCGACCTTGGCGCCGGCTTCTTCCAGCTTCTTCTTGGCTTCGTCAGCAGCAGCCTTGTCGACGCCTTCCTTGACAGCCTTCGGAGCGCCATCAACCACGTCCTTGGCTTCCTTCAAGCCCAGGCCCGTGATTTCGCGGACGGCCTTGATCACGCCGACCTTGTTCGCACCGACTTCCGCCAGGATGACGTTGAATTCGGTTTGCTCTTCGGCTGCAGCAGCAGCACCAGCACCCGCAGGGCCAGCCACCGACAGGGCAGCAGCCGACACGCCAAACTTCTCTTCGAACGCCTTGACCAGGTCGTTCAGTTCCATAACCGACATTGCGCCAACGGCGTCGATGATGTCTTCTTTCGTGATTGCCATTTGTAAAACTCCTAGATTGTGTTCGGACCGAAGTCAGCGATCGTGTAACCGGGACGAGAATTAAGCAGCTTCTGCTTGCTTCTTCTCGGCCACGGCAGCCAGGACGCGAGCAAAGCCGGAAACCGGCGCTTGCATGACACCCAGCAACTTCGCGAGCAGTTCGTCGCGGCTCGGGATCGAGGCGAGCGCTTGCACGCCTGCCTTGTCCATCACCTTGCCGTCGTACGAGCCGGCCTTCAAGATCAACTTGTCGTTGCCCTTCGAAAAGTCGTTCAAGACTTTCGCAGCGGCTACGGGATCCGTCGAGATACCGTAGATCAGAGGACCGGTCATCTGCTCAGCCAGGTCAGCAAACGGGGTGTTTTCCACCGCGCGGCGAGCCAGCGTGTTCTTCAGAACGCGCAGGTAGACGCCTTGCTGACGCGCATTGGCGCGAAGCTTCGTCAGATCGCCAACCGTGATTCCGCGATATTCAGCCACAACGATGGTCGAAGCGCCGGCGACTTGCGCCGAAACTTCTGCCACGACGGCTTTCTTATCATCAAGATTAAGTGCCACGGTTAACCTCCAAAATTGACATCACCTCATGGTGATGCCGTTCCACTAACGGCTTACCGACATGTCTGGAGTTTCAACCACCACGCCCGGTTGCCCAGGTGAGGCGATGTGACTGCATAACTTGTTCGGGTTCGCCATCTGCGTTGGCTGGCGTATTAAGGGAGCGTCAACACATGCCCATTCCCGCCAACGGTCTTTGATAACCGGAAGCGATTTCCGAAGAATCCGCTTCCGCCCAAAGTCTTTTGCTGCTGACTGTCGATCCTGAGGATCGCAGTCGTCGCAGGGGACGCCATCACCCTGCGATTGCGATACGGTCTGGCTTAGGCAGCCAGGCTGGCCTGATCCACACGCACGCCAACGCCCATCGTGCTCGACAGGGCGATCTTGCGCAGGTAGACACCCTTGCTCGAAGCCGGCTTCGACTTCGTCAGGGCTTCCAGCAGGGCCGACAGGTTCTGACGCAGCGCTGCCGGGTCGAACGACGCACGACCGATGGTCGCGTGAATAATGCCGCCCTTGTCAACGCGGAACTGCACCTGACCGGCCTTGGCGTTCTTCACTGCCGTAGCGACGTCCGGGGTCACCGTGCCAACCTTCGGGTTCGGCATCAGGCCGCGCGGGCCGAGAATCTGACCCAGCGTACCGACGACGCGCATCGTGTCCGGCGAAGCGATCACGATATCGAAGTCCATCTTGCCAGCCTTGATTTGCTCGGCGAGGTCTTCCATACCCACGATTTCAGCGCCGGCAGCCTTGGCTTGCTCGGCCTTTTCGCCTTGAGCGAACACAGCCACGCGAACCGACTTACCGGTACCGGCCGGCAGAACGACCGAGCCGCGAACCACTTGGTCCGACTTCTTCGCATCCACGCCCAGTTGCACGGCGACGTCGATCGACTCGTCGAACTTGGCGCTTGCGCATTCCTTGACCAGGGCCAGAGCATCGCCGACCGGGTACAGCTTGTTGCGGTCGACCTTGGCGGCCAGTGCTTGTTGACGCTTAGAGATCTTAGCCATTACAGACCCTCCACCGTGATGCCCATCGAACGTGCGCTGCCAGCGATGGTGCGAACCGCGGCGTCCAGATCGGCGGCGGTAAGGTCAGGCATCTTGGTCTTCGCGATTTCTTCCGCTTGTGCGCGGGTGATCTTGCCCACCTTGTCGGTGTGCGGCTTGCTCGAACCCTTTTGCAGGTTGGCAGCCTTCTTGATCAGCACCGTTGCCGGCGGGGTCTTCAGGACGAACGTGAAGCTCTTGTCCGCAAATGCGGTGATCACCACCGGGGTCGGAAGACCCGGCTCGAGGCTCTGCGTTTGCGCGTTGAACGCCTTGCAGAACTCCATGATGTTCAGGCCACGTTGACCCAGGGCCGGGCCCACGGGGGGCGACGGGTTGGCTTTACCTGCAGGAATCTGCAGCTTGATAAAGCCGATGATTTTCTTTGCCATGGTTTACTCCGGAACGAATATGTGGCGCATATTCGGGGTTGAGTCATAGCGCGCGTTCACCAAAACGGGCTACTGACGCTCCTCGGCGACGGCTGTCACCAACGCAAAAACGCGCCGGACGTCGCGCCGGCGCATTTTATTCTTAGATCTTTTCGACTTGCCCGAACTCCAGTTCTACCGGAGTTGCCCGTCCGAAAATGGTGACGGAAACACGGAGGCGAGATTTTTCGTAGTTCACTTCTTCCACCGAGCCGTTGAAGTCCGTGAAAGGACCTTCCTTGACTCGAACCAGCTCGCCCACCTCGAACAACGTCTTCGGACGCGGCTTTTCCACCCCGTCCTTGATTTGCGACATGATCTTGTCGACCTCGGCCTGTCGAATCGGAATCGGGCGATTGCCCGTACCGCCGACAAAACCGGTGACCTTGGCGGTATTCTTCACCAGGTGCCACGTGTCATCCGTCATTTCCATCTCGCACAGCACATAGCCGGGGAAGAAACGACGCTCGGTGACCGACTTGTGGCCACCTTTGATTTCAACGACTTCTTCGGTCGGGACAAGAATCTCGCCGAACAAGTCTTCCATGCCGGCACGCGCAATACGCTCACGCAGCGCCTTGGCTACGCTCTTTTCCATGCCGGAATACGCATGAACGACGTACCAGCGCTTCTTACTCGGTGCAGCCCCGGTATCAGACATATCACTTCCAGCCAAGAATCAAAGAGAACACCGCCCATTCAATCGTTTTGTCGCTGATCCAGAGATACAGCGCCATCACGATGACGAACGCGAAGACAATCGCAGTCGTTTGAGCGGCCTCTTTACGGGTCGGCCAAACGACCTTACCCACTTCCCGATACGCATCCTTGGCAAAAGCCAGGAAGCTTTTGCCGGTTTGCGATGCCAATGCAACACCTGCTGCGATGGCGAGAACGACGACGATGGCAGCAACGCGCACATACAGTGCCTGTTGCCCCAGCGCGTAGAAGGCCACGACACCAGCAATCACGAGCAGCCCGGCCAGTGCCAGCAGCAGCTTGTCGCCAGTCGTACGTACAGTTTCTACGGGAGAATTCGCCATTTCCAGCTTGCAGACAGTTGTTTGGCAGGGGCAGAGGGAATCGAACCCCCAACCTTCGGTTTTGGAGACCGACGCTCTGCCAGTTGAGCTATACCCCTAAAACAGCAGTGGGGCCAGCCGCCAAAAGCTGACCCCATAAGCGCGGACCGTTAAGGCACCGGCTTACGCTACGATCTTTGCAACCACGCCCGCGCCGACAGTACGGCCACCTTCGCGAATTGCGAAACGCAGGCCTTCAGTCATGGCGATCGGAGCGATCAACTTGACGGTGATCGACACGTTGTCGCCAGGCATGACCATTTCCTTGCCTTCCGGCAGGGTGATCGAGCCCGTCACGTCCGTCGTACGGAAATAGAACTGCGGACGGTAGTTGTTGAAGAACGGAGTGTGACGACCACCTTCGTCCTTCGACAGCACGTACACTTCGCCGGTGAATTCCGTGTGCGGCGTGATCGAGCCCGGCTTGGCCAGAACCTGACCACGCTGGACGTCTTCACGCTTCGTGCCGCGCAGCAGAATACCGACGTTATCGCCTGCCTGACCTTGGTCGAGCAGCTTGCGGAACATTTCGACGCCCGTGCAAATCGTCTTGACCGTCGGGGTAATACCGACGATTTCGATTTCTTCGCCGACCTTGACGACACCCGACTCAACACGACCGGTCACCACGGTACCGCGACCCGAGATCGAGAACACGTCTTCCACCGGCATCAGGAATGCCTTGTCGATGGCGCGTTCCGGCGTCGGGATGTACGTATCGAGGGCTTCAGCCAGTTGCATGATGGCTTCTTCGCCCAGGGGACCCTTGTCGCCTTCCAGCGCCAGCTTGGCGGAACCCTTGATGATCGGCACATCGTCGCCCGGGAAGTCATACTTCGACAGGAGCTCGCGAACTTCCATTTCGACCAGCTCG
>NZ_KB290499.1:32725-47859 GCF_000282835.1 Pandoraea sp. B-6
ATCGAGGGCTTCAGCCAGTTGCATGATGGCTTCTTCGCCCAGGGGACCCTTGTCGCCTTCCAGCGCCAGCTTGGCGGAACCCTTGATGATCGGCACATCGTCGCCCGGGAAGTCATACTTCGACAGGAGCTCGCGAACTTCCATTTCGACCAGCTCGAGCAGCTCGGCGTCGTCGACCATGTCGCACTTGTTCAGGAACACGATGATGTACGGAACGCCAACCTGACGGGCCAGCAGGATGTGCTCGCGCGTTTGCGGCATCGGGCCGTCGGCAGCCGAGCAAACCAGAATGGCGCCGTCCATCTGGGCAGCACCGGTAATCATGTTCTTGACGTAGTCGGCGTGGCCCGGGCAGTCAACGTGTGCGTAGTGGCGGTTAGCCGTTTCGTACTCGATGTGCGCGGTGTTGATGGTAATGCCGCGTGCCTTTTCTTCCGGTGCCGCGTCGATGTCCGCGTAGTTCTTGGCTTCACCGCCGAACTTCGACGAAAGCACCGTTGCGATAGCGGCCGTCAGGGTCGTCTTGCCGTGGTCGACGTGACCGATGGTGCCGACGTTGACGTGCGGCTTGGTCCGCTGAAACTTTTCCTTTGCCATTTCCGACTCCTAACGAGGTTATCTTTTGCCGAGGTTGCTCGGCATGATGATTGCCGCGCTTCACACTATCTTTGGTGCCCATGGGCAGGATCGAACTGCCGACCTCTCCCTTACCAAGGGAGTGCTCTACCACTGAGCCACATGGGCGAATCCATTACTACTGCTGCATCTGCGCGTCACCTGGAGCGGGTGAAGGGAATCGAACCCTCGTCGTAAGCTTGGAAGGCTTCTGCTCTACCATTGAGCTACACCCGCTTGGATTCCGACTCTCGCCTCAGGCAACAAGCGCCGGAAATTTTAGTTCCCGGCGCTCATTACTTCCGCATTCTGGTGGAGGAGGTTGGATTCGAACCAACGTAGGCGTAAGCCAACAGATTTACAGTCTGCCCCCTTTAGCCACTCGGGCACCCCTCCGCAGAGAATTCAAAAGTATATGGATGTCCCGGCGACGTGTCAACACCCGATCTACATTTCCGCCTTATTTTTGGGGCCAAGGTATCGACTGCATCCCCGACAGCAGTCGTGGCGTCACACCCACGCCCGGGTGCGCCGGCGTAATCCCGTATTCAGCGTAGCTATAGAACTGGTACACGCAATCAGGACGAGGCACGATAACGCCCTGCCAAGGGCGCTCCGACACCGCCGGGTAGATAAAGGGCAGCGCCCAACACTCGGGCAGCAGCACCTCCGCTTTCATGTCGGGACCGGGGTGCAAGACTGCGTTGAGCGGAGCCTGCTCCCGTGCACGGATCAACGAATCCACGAACATGCTGTGCTTCTGTGCGTATCCCATGTATGCAGCACGTTTGGCCCGGACGGCATCCACACTGAAATACATCACGATAGCCAACATCGGCGCCAGCACCAGCCACGTGCGGCACCCCCCCCCAGAAATTCGCGGCCCAAGCCAGCTCGCAACGACACCCGACAAGATCGGCAAGGAGATGAAAAGCGGGACGTTGGTGAAGTAATAAACATCGCCGCCAATATAGACGACCGTCAGAATCAGCAAAGCCGCGCCGGCAGTGCCGAGGGAGTACACAGCACCAGGCATCGACAGAAGACGACGAACGCCGCCCTTTGCGGCAAGCCACGCGATGGCAAGCCACGAGATGAGGAAGTGGCAGGCGACGAAACCGAGCACCGCCAATCCAGCGCTCCCCCACCCAGAGGGCGTCACCGAATGCCCTTGCCCCAGTTGATCGATCAAAACACCCAGATCGCGCCCGCCCAGGGAGAAATAGCGAATCAACCCGAAAAGCACAATCTGGCTGGGCATGTGCGCGGCCGCCGACTTGGCCACCACGATCGTCGTCGTGATGCAAACCAGCAGGAAGGCCGCAAGCGCCGCCCCGGTTCTTCGACCGACCGGAAATGCGACCCGGAGGAACCAGAGCCCCACGTACATCAACCCGACAGACCCCTTGGCTCCGCCTATCGCCAACCCCAACAGCGCAATCAATGCAAGGTCGGCGCGTGTCAACGTCTGCTTGAACAGTAGGGGCAAACCGATAACCAACAACCCCAATGAGACCATGTATGACTCGGATACGAGGTATGTGTCCCAGAGAGCCCATTCGCCCAAGAGTTGCGGCAGGGCGACCAGAATGACGCTCGTGACGCCCCACGCCACCCGCACGTCAGCTCGCCCATCCGCGTCGAGCATCTGGCTGCAGGCCACGATGGAAAAAATCAGGAGCGGCGCAAACAACACCCAGGTCGCAACGCCGTAGACTTCGAGGACACTGCCCCCGGACAAGTCACTGATACCCGCCATGAGAATGTGGGACAGGACGTGATACGGTGTGACGACCAGTCCCTCCAGACCATTCGAGACGACCCCGTAGTTCTTGATCATCGCGGCAATGCTCGCGTGAAACAGAGGGTCCGGCCGCATCGCCCCGGCGCTCAAGCGCTGCAGCATATCGAACGAGCTGTAGGCGTGCTTGGCACCGAGTATCGTCAACGTCGACATGGCCGCCAGAAGCACGATCGACGGCAGGGTGTTCCATCCGGCACGCACAAACCGAATGGCAGCCACCACGCCGATCACGGCAATCGCATAAAAGACGGCGTTCACCCAGCCCGAACGGCCAAAGGTCACGAGGCAGAGCAACCCGTAAGTCAGAACCAGCGCCCAGGTCACGCTGCGAAGGCCGCGCAACAGCGCGTAAAAGACAAAGAGTACAGCGATGCACGCCAGAAAGATGGGCGTCGACTGCATTACGACCGCCATGTCGCTCGCGAGCAGATTCTGAGCGAAAAACACCCCTACCCCGGTCAGGAGCAAGGACAGGAACAGTATATTTATTTTATTTTCCGGGACCGAGATGGAATCCAGCAACGTCTCCCCAACCCCTTGCCCGACCGTCTGTCCGACACCAATCATCGCAAATCCCGAGAATTCCCAGTTGAGGGGCGATTCTACCGCGCCCCGTGCCGCAATCATCACCCCACCATCTTGATACCGGCCAGAAGAAGCACGGCCGCCACGCTGACTCGCACCCACCGCCCGGGCGCCTTACCTGAGAGCAGGCTTCCCGCCACCACCGCCGGGATCGACCCGACCAACAAGCTCGCCAGCATGTGCCAATCGACAGCTCCGGCAATCAGATAGCCAAAGCTTGCAACCAGGGCCAGCGGGATGGCGTGCACCAGATCCGTGGCAACCAGGCGATGGGGCGTCATCCGCAAGGGATAGAGATACATCAGCATGACCGTGCCCATGGCCCCGGCGCCAACCGATGTCAGGGCGACGCACAGTCCGAGCAGCGCACCCACCAATACGGTCAACCCGGGTTGCATCGCCTTGAACTTGACCGGCTCTCCCAAGCGCTTTTTCCGAGCCATCGAGGCCAGCTGCGGCGCCAGAATCAAACCCAACGCCGTCATCACGACCACACCGCCAACCGCTTTGCTCAGCCAGTCAACCTTGACGCTCCCCCCCCCATGTTCACGCACAGCGCAACCACGAGCGAAACGGGCAAACTCCCGATCCACAAGCGCTTCGCCACCTGCCAGTCGACATGTCCCGAGCGGTGATGAATGGGTGCACCGACCAACTTGGTAATCGCGGCAAACCAAAGATCGGTCGCAACCGCTGTGTGTGGCGCCACACCGAAGACGAGCAATAGAATCGGCGTCATGATCGCCCCGCCACCCACCCCCGTCAGCCCCACGACGAAGCCGGTCAGCGCCCCGGCCGCCGAATATGATAGATCAATCATCCATTCCTCAAATTGTTGAGAGCGCTAGCGCCCTCACGTTTAGGGACGCCTGTACCGATATGCAATATCATGTCCAATCAAACGCGCACAGATGGTAACATGCATCAATACCCATATATAAAAGCGACATACTGCATATTGAGACGCCGCAAATGACGAATTCCGAGGCCTCTGGCCTTCATGCAGACCGCGTCTGGAATATCGATGCGGCCCATTTGTATCTGCAGTCACTTGGCGAAGTGGTCGCCAAGCGCACGGCCGAGCGACGCTTGCGCGAACTCGGTATTCTTGCTGACCGGCTCAACGCCAACTCACTGGTGGATGAGTTGGAACGCCCTGCAAACCGCCTCGTGCTGGAATGGGCGCTCACCGAAGCAAGAAGTAAGCGGAAACTTCCGCTATTCGCCCAATTGCACAAGACACCTGACGACGTGACGCTATTGCAGGCCAACGACGCCCGCGGTGCGCGCTACTGGCTGCAGGTCAAGGAAAATGACGATCCTGCATCGCTCCGTGACGCGCTCGTGCGTCTTCAGCGGCATATCGGCAAGGAAATTGCGGTGTTTCCGCACGGCAGACTCGTAAAGGGGTTGCGCACACTGGCGTCCACGCCGGAAATCACCTTGAACCCCAGCGCCTATCCCCCCGTCTTGCCCCCGCTTGAGCCGATTCGCGCTCGCGAATTCCCTGCCACGATGCACCTTCGTCGCCTTGAGGCCGAGAGCATCCACATCCTCCGGGAAGCCGTGGCGGAAGCGGAGAATCCGGCCATGCTCTACTCCGTCGGCAAAGACAGCGCCGTCATGCTGCATCTCGCACGCAAGGCCTTCTATCCAGCGCCGCCGCCGTTCCCCCTGCTCCATGTCGACACCCGATGGAAGTTTCAGGAGATGTATCTGTTCCGGGACCAAATGGCCCATGCGTCAGGCATGGATCTCTTGGTGTATGTGAACCCAGAGGCGATTGAAAAGGACATCAACCCGTTCGATCATGGGTCCGCGCTGCATACCGACATCACGAAGACAGAGGGCCTCAAGCAGGCACTGGACAAATACAAGTTCGACATGGTTTTCGGTGGTGCGCGGCGAGACGAGGAGAAATCGCGGGCCAAGGAGCGTGTGTTTTCTTTCCGTACTCAAAGTCATTGCTGGGATCCCAAGAACCAGCGCCCCGAACTCTGGAGTCTGTACAACACGCGCAAGAACCGCGGCGAAAGCATCCGCGTATTCCCACTGTCGAATTGGACCGAACTTGATATCTGGCAATACATTCTTCAGGAAGGCATTCCCGTCGTGCCGCTGTATTTCGCCAAACCCAGGCCCGTGGTCGTGCGTGACGGCATGATTCTCCTGGTTGACGACAATCGGTTCCGCCTGCTCTCCGGCGAAGAAATCATCGAGAAGAAGGTGCGATTCCGCACCTTGGGCTGCTACCCGCTCACGGGCGCCGTCGAATCCGGCGCCGAATCGGTACCCGAGATCGTGATGGAGCTCGCCAACACCCGAGCCTCCGAGCGGCAAGGCCGAGCGATCGACAGCGACGCCGCCGGCAGTATGGAGAAGAAGAAGCAGGAGGGATATTTCTGATGCGACGCACCTCAACCGACACGCCCCGCTCATCGACCGCGTCGCCACGCGCACGACACGACAAGGACACCCAGCAGCCGGCCAGCTTTGAGGCGCACTTGGCGCGGCAACAAGCCCAGGACCTCTTGCGCTTTATTACTTGCGGGAGTGTCGACGACGGCAAGAGTACGTTGATCGGGCGCTTGCTGTGGGACTCTCGTCAGCTGTTCGACGATCAACTCGCAACCTTGCAGGCCGAATCCCGTAAATACGGAACGCAAGGGAGTGACATCGACTTCGCCTTGTTGGTCGACGGCCTGTCCGCCGAGCGCGAACAGGGCATCACGATCGACGTCGCCTACCGGTTCTTCTCGACAGCAAAGCGCAAGTTCATCGTGGCCGATACGCCGGGCCACGAGCAATACACCCGCAACATGGTGACAGGCGCATCCAACGCCGACGTCGCAGTGCTGCTGGTGGATGCGCGCAAGGGTTTGCTCACGCAGACACGACGCCACGCGTACCTCGTGTCGTTGATGGGCATCCGCCACGTCGCGCTCGCCATCAACAAGATGGACCTGGTGGGCTTCAAAGCCGAAACGTTCCAGCAGATTCGCGACGACTTCGAATCGTTTGCGCACCCCCTGGGCTTCTCGTCGATCACCGCCGTCCCCCTGTGCGCCACCGCCGGCGACAACATCATCGAGCACTCCCCCCACACACCGTGGTACGTCGGCCCGACCTTCCTCGGGTATCTGGAAACGATCAAGGTCGCGCCCCCCAATACGGAGCGCTTTGCGTTTCCGGTGCAATGGGTCAATCGCCCCAATTCCGAGTTCAGAGGCTATTGCGGCAATGTCACCGGGGGAACGATTCGCGTAGGAGACGAGATCCGCGTGAGCGCCTCTGGACAGCAGGCGGTGCTCGAACAAATCGTCACCATGGACGGATCACCGGACACCGCCACGGTGGGCGACGCCGTCACGCTTCGATTCGATCGCGAGATCGACGCGTCGCGTGGTGACGTGATCGCATTGAGTCGTGCCCCACTGGAGTCGACGGATCAATTCGAGGCCACGTTGGTGTGGATGCATGAAGATGCGGGGCTGACCGGCCGCAACTATGAGATCAAACTGGCGACGCAATGGGCATCGGCGGCGATCACCACGATCAAGCATCGGATCGATATCAACACACTCGCGACCCAAGCCGCCAAATCACTCTCGTTGAACGATATCGCGACGTGCAATATCGCGACGAACAAGCCCTTGGTGTTTGACACTTACGCCAGTTCGCCGACCCTCGGCAGCTTCATTCTGGTTGACCGATTCACCAACGCCACCGTGGCCGCCGGCATGATTCGCCACAGCCTCAGGCGCGCGGAAAACGTTCACTACCAGGCGCTCGCCATTACGCGCGCCGATCGTGAACGATTGAATGGACACCCCGGCAAGGTTGTCTGGTTCACCGGCCTGTCCGGCTCCGGAAAATCGACCTTGTCCAACGCGCTGGAGGTCGAGCTTCACCGCCGCGGCATGCGCACCTATATCCTCGATGGGGACAACGTACGCCACGGACTGAACAAGGACCTGGGCTTCACCGAGGCGGATCGCGTGGAGAACATCCGACGCGTCACGGAAGTCGCAAGGCTGATGATGGACGCCGGCACGATCGTGATGACCGCGCTTATCTCGCCCTTCAAGCGCGAGCGCGAGATGGCGCGAGAGTTGATCGGCCCCGAGAATTTCATCGAGGTCTATGTGAGCACGCCGCTCGACGTATGCGAAACCCGCGACCCCAAGGGTTTGTACAAGAAAGCCCGCGCCGGAATGATTCCCAATATGACCGGGATCAACAGCCCTTACGAGCCCCCTGAAAACCCGCAAGTGGTCATCGATGGCCAGGATTTCTCACTGGAAGCCGGGGTCGATGCCATCGTCGAAGCGCTCCTGCCCCTCGACTGACGGCGCTCGATCGCGACCGACTCAGCTTTGCGTCGGCGGGGTCGTCAGGATCGACAGGGTGGTATTTGCGATGCTGACGACCTCCGACTCGGCGAGGTCGAAGTAGAGCGGCAGTCTCACCAGCCTTGCCGACAGATCATCGGTCACGGTCATCGCGGACCCCACGCGCCCGAAGCGTAATCCGGCGTCGGACGAGTGCAGCGGCACATAATGGAATACCGCGTTGATTCCCGCAGCTTTGAGTCCACCAAGCAACCGCTGCTGCTCGGCCGCATCACGTGCCATCACATAGAAGATGTGGGCATTGTGAGCGATGTGGTCCGGCACGCGGGGGAGCATGGAGTCGGCCTCATCGGCGAGGCCTTCGCCCAGCATGCGTCGGTACTGCCCCCAATGCGCCAGTCGACCGTGGTTGATCTGGTCGATGTTCTGAAGCTGCGAAAACAGGAACGCCGCAACCAGTTCACTGGGCAGATAGGAAGAACCGATGTCAACCCAGGTGTACTTGTCGACTTCGCCACGGAAGAACCGGGATCGGTTGGTCCCCTTCTCGCGGATGATCTCCGCACGCTCCGTGAACACAGGGTTGTTGACGACGAGCGCGCCCCCCTCCCCTGAAATGACGTTCTTCGTTTCATGGAAACTGAACGCGGCAAAATCGCCGATCGTTCCCAGTTTGCGCCCCTTGTACGTGCTGCCGAGCGCTTGCGCGGCATCTTCGATGACCAGCAGGCCATGGCGCGAGGCGATGTCCATGATCACATCCATTTCGCACGCCACGCCGGCGTAATGCACCGGAACAATCGCCTTGGTCCGCGAGGTTATCGCCGCTTCGATCAGCCGTTCGTCAATATTCAGTGTGTCCGGGCGAATATCGACGAAGACCGGCGTCCCCCCACGCAATACGACGGCGTTTGCCGTGGACACAAAGGTGTAGGACGGCATGATGACTTCGTCGCCCGGCCGGATGTCTGCCAGGATCACCGCCATCTCGAGCGCAGCAGTGCAAGAGTGCGTTAGGAGTACCCCGGCCGGCCCATCAAGGTAGACGCCCAGCAGTTCGGCGCACTTCTGTGTATAGATGCCATCTCCCGCCAGACGACCGCGCGTGATGGCGTCTTCGAGATAGCCCAACTCAGTCCCCACGAGGTGAGGAGAATTGAAACGGATCATTCTTGCGCCCCGATCTGATTGAACCAGTGAATGTTATCGACAATTCGATAGGCGTTGGCCATGGCAAGCAAGCCAATGGTGGTCCCCGGCAAAGACGGAAACACAGCGGTATCAACGACGTGAATGCGCTGCCATGAACCAACCCGCCCCAAGCTATCGGTGTCTAGCGGACCACTTTTTTCCGCCTTCATCGGCAACGTTCCCCCCACATGATAGGCGCCGCTATTCAGCTTGGCGAACGGGAACAATGGCAGGCAGGCAATGCGTGCGAATACCTTCAGCAATCTGAGGCCGGAGGCCCACATCACGCCCTTCTGCGGAAAGGCCTTTCTCTGCACGGTATGCATGGTATTGGCGCCTACAGCCGTGTTCTCGGCGGGCTTCACCCGTAACTCGTAAGTTCCGGCATGGTCGGAGTGATAGTTCACCAACAAGAAGAAGACATGTTCGGCGACAAAGCGCTTGATACGGGCAACAAACCCTGTGCGGCCTGACGCGATGCCGAGCTTCTTCATCACCAGTTCGTTCTCGGTGGATATCTGCACATGGACCCAATGCTCAAGCCCTTTCCCCTTCAATTCGAGGAAGAGTCCGGGTTGGGTATTACAGTTCGGCCAGTCCACCGGCAAGCGCCACAGGCTGAATACCGGCAGCACAAAACCGCCCCGACTCTTGAGTTCAATTTTCTCGTCGAACAGCGCCAAGGAGTTGCACACGATCCTGGCGCTGTTCACCGCGCCGGCCGCGAGAAAGACCCTGTCGAATTCGCGCGTGTGTAATTCCTCATTCGCGTCGAAATACCGGACCGTCACCCGGTCTCCGTTCTCTACGAGGCCATCGATCAAGCATCGCGGAATGTAGTCGATCTCGTCGCGCGCCGCCATGGCCAGGATGTCGTGGCCCGCCTTGTAGATCGCGCCATAGACACAGCCGGACATGCATTGGCCGCAGTACCGGCAGCCGGATTCGCGCTCGTCTCCCGCCCGCACCAGCAATCTGGCCTGGCCAAAGACTGTCTCACCCGGCTTCTGGACGCGGGCCTTCTCCAGCGCCCACAGAATCCTGGTCGCAGCGCGGCTCAGTTGCAGCGGTCGAGCGGCGCCCGAAAGGGGCGGAAAATCGCGGCTCAAGCGATCGTCCGCCGCCGAGTACGGCAAGTCGGCCAAGACGATCTCGCAATATTTTTGCAACACCGCTGCATCCACAGGCCAGTCCGCAAGATCGCACGCGTGAGGTGGCAGGACCGCAGCGCCCCATCCGCTGCTCAATCCGCCCAGCGCATAACTGAACGGCGGTAGATTTCCCGCACCACTGATCGGCGCAGCCTTCATTGATGTGCCGTAGAAGTAGTCCGAGCCGAAAGCCAGCTTCCGCGGGATCGCCGCTTGCCCCTTCACCGTGGGATTGTCGTTCAACCATGCCCGCTCCTCCGCGGTCCAGGCCTCCGGAGACTTCGTCGACAGGAAGGCGACGCGCTGTTCGCGGTCACTGCCGAGTTGCTCGCCCCAGTCGAATACCGTCGGGCGAATGCCGCGGTGTATGAGCGACTTAATGGCGCCGACGGCCGAGAGGCCACTTCCGATGACGGCAACATTCAAGGCACCGAGATCGCCGTCAACGGCTTTGGACATGAGCATGCGCCTGATAGTAGCCCCTGACCGCCGTGGCGATCCGCTCCATGTCCGCGCGACTCAGATTCGGAAAACACGGGATGAAGATGCCGTTTCGATACAGATTTCCGGCCGTCGGCAAATCGGCGCGATTCGGATAGTCCTTCAAGGCACACACCAACTCGAGGCTCGACGTCGCACTGTCGACCCCCTGACTGGCGAAATAGGATTGCGCCTCAAACGCATCCGTCACCGGCAGTATCAATTGCCAATAGACGTTTCCAGATGCGCGTGTCGTCTTGGGGAAGTCACCCATGCTGCAATTGGCCTTCAGGAACTCCACGTTGGCCACTCTCGCCGCGTCCTCCGCCATCACTTTTTCGATTTGCTCGAGGCCGATCTGGGCCTGGAGGGACGTATAGCGACAAAACCAGAGCGAAGGTAGCGTGGCAATTCGGTCCTGGTTTCGATGTCCGGTGTGTTTCAGTGCGGATTCCGGATCTCGCTTGCGAAAGACCTGCAGCACCGGGAACGTAACGAGCGAAAACACCGCCCCTGTCGTGCCGACATTCCGGATCAGATTGACCCACGCTTTCTTGACGAGTGCCGATCGCCGAGCAGGCTTCAACTCGGCTTGTGCGGTTCGCAGTTTGGTCTCGATGGCAGGGTCGTCGGTGATGGCCATGCCGCCGCCCAGCGTATCGAGCGTCTTGATCGAGGAGGCACTGTAGATGCCCACGTCACCGAACGTCCCGATACGCTTTCCGTCATAGCGACCATTCAGGCACTGCGAGAAATCTTCAATGATGAAAATTCCCCTGTCCCTGAAGAGGGCCACCATCGCGGAAATATCCGGCACCAGGCCGAACAATGGCGTAATGATGACTGCCTTCACATTGGGGGTAATCTTCTCCCGCAACTGCTCGATTCGAAAATTGACGGTATCCACATCCAGATCGACGTAGACGGGCGAGAGGCCAAGGTCCACGACGACATCAACGATCCCCTTGATCGTGATGGGCGGCAGGATGACCTCACTTCCTTTTGGGAGGTTCAGACTCTTCAGCGTCGAATAGATCGCCGTTCTCGCGAAGGGGAACGCAACCGCATACTTGCGCTCGCAATAGCTTGCGAAAACCCGTTCAAATGCCGTAATCCTTTCCTGCCGATGCAGCGGCTTGAAGATCGATGCCAGCAAATAGCGAACACTCTGCCCCACCGTGTGATAAATCACGCCACGGGGAATTTTTTTGGTGAATAGGTTCATCATGCCTCTCTGGGCCCATCAAGCCTTTGCCGTTCCTACCTGAAAACGAACGAATACACGTTCGCCAAATTCCAGACGTTCTTCCGCCGCACAATGGTGCAGTGACGTTCGAACACCTCCAGCTCCTTCTTCGGCCCGACTCTTGTCGCCGAGTGCGCGTCCGGCCGGCCTAACAAGAACTTCCCGATATTGTTCAGGGCCCCTTGTCGACTGATCCCCACGACAAGCTCAAGATCCCGGTTCTTCGAACGCAACTCCTTCAGCAGATTGTCGAGATCGCTCTCAGAGAAGCTGTAGAAAACCTCATTGGCCACCAATACGTCGAAGTTGACCGATCGCCAATCGTCGACATCGCTCAGTTCGGGGACGATGTCGTATCCGATCACTCGCGGCCCCAACATTTGCTTTAATTGACCAACACCGCAACCAAAATCCAGAATCTTGATATCCGGGCGGTTCAATTGTCCCACGCCGACAATTTGACGCAGCAAATGGCGGAAATAGATTTGCGCCGGTCCCGAGTACTTGGTGACCCCTTTCACGTCGATCAACTCCCCACATAACGGCCGGGACGGCATTATCCTTCAGCCTCTTGTCTTCTCAGCCCAATCAAATAGCTGATCGGGCCACATAGAAAAATCGAAATGCTCAGTGCAAGGTACGCCGTCATGGCAACCACATAGGACTGTTCATGACTGTAGCCCCAGTAGCCCAGTAGATAGGCGAATACACCTTCACGCAAGCCAACGCCCTGAATGGTGATGGGTATGAGGCGAACCAGCTCGACTAAGGTAGCCACTGCGGCAAGTTGCGCCCACGACACGGGGAGCCCAAATCCGTAGGCAATGACCTTGATGGACGCAATCCAAAGCAGAATGCCGGCGAACGTCAGTCCGAGCAGGGGGGCGGCGCCCTTCGGGGACAGCAATCCCACACCGATTTCGGCCCAACGCTCCAGCGTCGGCAATCGGCGCGCGCTGACGACACGACGCATGATTGCCACGGCCCATCGTCCTAACGGGCGGGCAAGCAAAGCGACAAGCACGGCTGCGAGCGCAACCATGACACCGTAGATATAGGGGTTGGTGCGAGGATCCAGATCAACGTCGGCAGTCAGCGCAACCGCCGCATACGCGAGGGCGAACAGCAGCACGTATCCGTATAAGCCGAGGAGACGTTCGCGCAGCAGAAGACGCAACAGCCTCCCCGTTGAATGCGACTCGCGACTCAGCGCAGCCAGGCGATAAGCATCGCCACCAAGGTTGGCCGGTGTAAACGTATTCAGGAACGTGGCTTTGAAATAGAGGGCAAGCTGCGACCGAATCGATAGCCGCACCTCATTGGCCGAGAGTCTGTACCACCGCCACCCCATAACCAGGACCGTCGCAAGATTGATCAGGATCGCGATCACGAAACTTGCCGGGGATCCCGCTTTGAGGGTTCTCAGCATCGCCCCGAGATCCAGAAGCGAAGCTGCGAAAGCGATCAGCGCAAGGCTGACCAAAAGCTTCAGTACGCGCTTCATTGCAATCCATCACCGATGAGCGCTTGGTGGTACGTTCTCCATGCCCCGATCTCGCGACCCAGCCTGGCCTCCAATCTTGAGATGCTGTCCCGATAGCCCAGTGCCAGATCTCTGAAGACGTCACGCGGTTCCTCACTCCTGGCCGTGGCTGGGTTGACGACCCGATGCAATGACTCGGGAACAACGGTATCGTCGATTTCAAGTTGCCGATAAAACGCCTGGACTGCACCAAGATTGCCGACCAGTTCCTCAAAAATGAGGATGTGAAGCTGGCTCGGATCGAATACCCGCTCATACATTTCCACGTAGTCGATATAGTGACCGCGTTGACGATAGGCATACGGAGTCACCGACGTGGCGAATTGAGCGCCCTTCAAGCGCTCCGGTTCTGCGTCGATCGCACCGGAAAACGACAAATCCTCCAACCCGTGCGCCACGCTGAATCGGTAATTCGAGTAAGCCCTGCGGACAGGGTCTCGCAAGATCATCAGGATTTGAGCATCCGGAGCGTACTCGAAGATTCGCCTGGCCGCAGCCTCACTCTCGATATAGGAGGTGCTCTTCTCCCCAAGATACAGCCCTCCCACCTTACGATCTGCGAAGTGCGCATCGATGTAATGCGCGATCCCCAAACTTACGCGTTGTGCGTTCAGAAAGAACTTGGGCTCTGGACGCACCGGATGCGCCATGCTTACCTCCGGGTGGCTGTCGAGGAGCTCATAAAGGTAAGTCGATCCGGAGCGTTGCGCGCCGACGATAAACAGATGCTTCATCCGCGCACGACCTCCCTGATCTCGTAGCTACGCTGCGTCCCGAACTCACGCAGAAGTCGTCCCAAGTATTCGCCGATCACGCTGAGCATCAGGATCAGAACCCCGTTGAAGAACGACAACAACACGGCAAGCGACGCCCAGCCCGGGGCCTTCGTTCCATGAAACAAGGCTTCCAGCAGAAAATAAATACTCAGGATGAATCCGCACGCAGCGACGACGAATCCGAATGCAGCGCTACATCGCAGAGGAATGGCGGAGTGATTGAACAGGATCGAGGCTACCAGCCGGATAATTCTCCGCCAATTGTAGTTGCTCTTGCCGTCGACTCTGGGGTGATGCTTCACAAGCACATTGCATCGACGCGCCGAATACTTGAGCACCAATCCCGGAATGTACGGGGCGTACGAATTGTCACGGCAAACGCGATCGACGACATCTCGGTGGATGAGCCGAAAGTTGCTCAAGACTAAATCGCCCTTCACTTCAAACACCTTGCGGTTAAGCCATCCCACGAACCGGCTGCCGACGCGACGGATGATCGAGTGCCGCTTGGTTTCGAACCGGCCCAACACCAGATCGCACCCGCCCTCTCGCGCAGCCTCGATAAGCTTGCCGATCTCTTCGGGGGGGTTCTGCAGATCATCGTCCATAGTGATGACATAGTCCCCCTTTGCCTCGCGAAAACCGCACAAGTTCGCGTTATGCTGCCCGTAGTTCTTCAACAGGTTGATCGCCACGACCTCATGATTTTCACGCGCAATGTCCCGGACCACGTTCCAGCTTTCGTCGGCGCTGCCATCGTTGACCAAGATGATCTCGAATGACCTTCCGGACGATGTGAAATACTCGTGAACTCGCCTCACGGTTTCAGCGATGATTCTCGAACTGTTAAACACAGGGATAACAACGCTGTATAAGTCACTCATATCTACCAACGTTCTTTCGTCGAAAGAATTGGATATTTCAATTGATAAGCAAACTAGACGTGGTCACCCAGTGGGGGGCACAGCACGGCCGTTTGGGAGGATATAGTTGTCGCGGTTTCGCTGTCAGCCATGCCCGAAGGCGTTTCCGGGCAAGACAAGATGCTCGGGCGGCTGAGGCATCGGGAAATTTCAATCCCGCCGGTCCGAAGATTAGCATGTAATGACCTCGCTCCCGAAAAACGAATCCCTTGCTGAGGGTGTAAAGTGAAGCAAGAAGAAGAAACGATGTCGGTCAGAGGTGGACGCGCAAATTCGGACAGGCGGATAAGTGGTGACCTTATCTCTAGATTCCGTTGGTACGAAGTTTCCCGGGCAGGTCACTGCCGCACCGTTGGACACCTGCCATCCGTTGAAACCATTACCGTTAAGACGGGTTCGCCAGCCGCTTACCTTACACCCGCAGGAATGCGCCCATGCTGGGTGCACAAAGCAAAAACCCCTTGCTAC
>NZ_AKXS01000038.1:0-65465 GCF_000282835.1 Pandoraea sp. B-6
TCAAATCGGGGGAGACGTCGGGTCGTTAAGGTGCCACGTGCGTTGCATAGACGGTTGCCCGCCCAGCCGTTCTCGCGTGTGGCGATCGAACCACCAGTGCCAAAGCCGCCCTGCCGTCACGTCCAGCCCAATCGTCTGTCATTGCCCCTTTCCATGGGGGGCAGGTTGGCCAGAGCGGTCAACTTATCCAGAATCGGATTTTCAATAGTCGGTGTAACCCTTTTCTCCCGGTGTGTAGAAGGTAGCGAAATCAGGTGCAACCCATTCCTGCCCCAACTTCAGCTTGGCTACCAGATCCGGATTCGAGATAAACGGGCGACCAAAAGCCACCAGATCGCCACGCTCTGCGTCGAGATCCGTATCTGCTCGGGCAGCATCGTAGCCACCGGAGAGAATGTATTGCCCGTTGAACGCGGCACGGAGCTTGGCTTTTAACTCAGGGCTGACTTCAGGCGCCCCCATGGCGCTGTGATCCACGATGTGGATATAGAGTAGGCCGAGCGCATTCAACTCGTCGATCAGACGCAGGTACACGTCATCCATCTCGGCATCCGGCGTTTGGGCATTGAAGACGCCGTACGGCGAGATGCGTATGCCAACGCGCTCTGCACCAATGGCGGCGACGGTCGCCTTGGCGACTTCGACCGCGAAGCGGATGCGGTTCTCCACCGAACCACCCCAGCGGTCGTGGCGCTGATTGGACGCCGTATTGAGGAATTGGTCAATCAGGTAGCCGTTGGCTGCATGCAGCTCGACGCCATCGAAGCCTGCCTGTATGGCCAGTTTGGCCGACGACGCATATTCGGCGATGCTTTGTGCAATATCCGCTTCGCTCATTTCGCGGGGTACGGGATGCGGCTGCATTCCGTCGGTGTCGGTCCACATCTCGCCGGGAACGGCGATTGGCGACGGAGCCAAAACGCCGGCGCCGGCCGGCATGTTCGCGGGGTGGCTGACACGCCCGGTGTGCATCAATTGAACAAAAATCCTGCCGCCGGCTTGGTGGACGCCATCAGTCACCGGTCGCCAGCCCTGTACCTGCGCTTCGTTGAACAGTCCGGGGATGCGTGGGTAACCCAGACCGTTGGGCGATGGCGAGGTGCCTTCGGTAATGATCAGTCCGGCATCCGCTCGGAGGCGGTAGTACTCCGCCATCAGTTCATTGGGCAGGTTGCCGATTGCCCGGCTGCGCGTCAGCGGCGCCATGACGATTCGGTTCTTCAGTGGCAGGCTGCCGAGCTGGGTAGGCGTGAATAACATGTTGTTCATTGAAATTTCCTTGGCGTGGGGTTCACGTTCAGTCTATCTGGATGAGGCGCTCAGGCTTGTGGCTGATATCGTTCAGCCGCATGGGCCTGTCGAATATCCGACACCAGCCCTTGACGCGCACCATCCAGCGCATCCCAGCGCTCGGCGACATGAAGCGGAGGTATCGTGACCAACTCGCGACGGTCGAAACCGACCAGTGCAGCATCGACCAGTTCGCCGACTTCCATCACCTCGGGGAGGGTGTTGACATCAATGCCGGCACGCTCCCAAATCTCGGTGCGCGTCGATGCCGGCAGGACCGCTTGCACGTAAACGCCCTTCGGGGACAGCTCCAGGTGCAGACCCTGTGACAAAAATAGAACGAAGGCTTTGGTCGCTCCGTAGATTGACATGCCGAACTCGGGCGCGAAACCAACCACGGAGCCAATGTTGACGATTGAACCAGTACCGGACTGCGCGAGGCGCGGTGCGATCGCAGCAGCGAGCCGCGTCAAAGCGGTAGTGTTGAGCGTGATCTGGTGTTCGATGGCCTCAGCGGATTGCTCCAGGAAGCCCCCCGATTGAGCCATGCCCGCGTTGTTGATCAAGACGCCGATACGCGCGTCATTCCGCAGCCGAGTTTCAAGCACAGACAAGTCCGCGCGGCTTGTAAGGTCGGCTTGCAGCACTTCGACGGCCACATTGCTTTCCTCATGCAAGCGTATTGCCAGCTTTTCCAGGCGCGACTTGTCGCGCGCAACAAGGACGAGGTCGTGGCCACGGCGGGCGAAGCGCTCGGCGTAGGTGGCGCCGATGCCGCTGGAGGCGCCGGTGATGAGGACGGTCGGACGTGTAGTCACGGATTTTTCCTTTGCATTAATTGTGCTGGTGGTGGGGGAGGGAAACACAGCGCCCGTCACATCTTGACCACGACCTTGCCCTTGGTTCGTCCTTGGGCGAGGTACTCAAGCGCCTGCTTGGCCTGCTCGAATGGAAACACCTTGTCGATCACCGGCTTGATGCGCTGAGCTTCGAGAAGTTTGCCGATTTCTGTGAGTTGGGCGCCGTCGGGGTGCACGAAGAGAAATGAGTAGGTGACGTCCCGCCTTTTCGTGAGACGCATGATTTTGCGGCTCATCATTCCGAATACGAACCGTAGAACGAAGTTCAAGCGCTTGGCACGAGCGAATGCAGCGTCCAGCGGGCCGATGAGCGAGACGATCCTGCTTCCCGGTTTGAGGATGGAGATGGATTTTTCAATCGCGTCACCTCTGACGGTGCCAAGCACCGCGTCATAGCCGCGCAGCACGTTCTCGAATTCCTGCTTCTTGTAGTCGACCACCTCGTCTGCACCGAGGCTACGCACCAGTTCGACGTTGCCCGTGCTGACGGTGGTGCCCACCTTGGCGCCAAGGTGCTTCGCCAACTGGATCGCAAATGTGCCAATCCCGCCGGATCCCGCAGGAATGAACACCTTCTGGCCGGTCTGAAGATTGGCGCGTTCCTTCAACGCTTGCCACGAAGTGAGGCCGACCATCGGGATCGACGCGGCTTGCACGAAGTCCAGATTGGTCGGCTTCGGCGCGGCAGCGCTCTCCGGCACGACGGCGAATTCGGCAATCGACCCTGTACCAATGTCGAAGATGCTGGCGAAGACGGCGTCGCCTGGCTTGAAGCGGGTCACATTGCTGCCAACTTCAGTCACCACGCCAGCCAAGTCGCTACCCAGTGTGGCCGGAAACTGAAAATGCAGAACCGGTTTGAACGTCCCGGTCGGAATCATGTTGTCAATCGGGTTCAGGCCGGCGGCGCGAACCTGTACCAGCAGTTCATCGCTCTTTAGCGTGGGCCGGGGTACCTCGGCGAGCCCGATCTCGGGCGATTTGCCATAGCGCTTGAAGGTGAGTGCTTTCATGGTTTGATTTCTCATCCTTGGCATTTCGTTCTTATCTGTTCGGTTCAGTCGGCGAGGAAGTCCAGCACCGCAGGCACAAAGGCCCGGTAGTGCTGGAAGACGCCTCCGTGCCCGGAATCCGGGTAAATCGTGAGCCGGGCATTCGGCAGCCGCCGGGCCAAGTCGGCCGACAGGCTGCTGCCGACCATCAGGTCGTTGTCGCCGTTTGCCACGAACACAGGCTGTTTGATGGCCGATAGATCGTCGGGCGTGCTCAAGCCCCAGTGACGAATTGCCTTGAGTTGAGCAAGACGAGCCTGAAGCGAGATCGCCTTATCGCGGTCCTTGGTCCGCGCCTTCAGTCCGGTGACGTAGTCTCTCGCGGCGCGCTTTCCCGCTGGGGTGCGGGGGAAAAACAGGAAGTTCCTCGCATCGCTCCATGTCAACGCCGCCTTGATGTAAGCAAGCACAGCGACTTTGGTGACCTCGTCGATGCCACCGCCGCCCCGTGGGCCTGTGCTCGCGAGAACCACCCGTCGAACGAGATCGGGTGCTTGCAGCGCCACGGTCTGCGCCACGCCACCACCCATCGAGAACCCGAGCAGATCGACTTTGCCGAGTCCCAGGGCACGGATGAACGCGATGGCATCGCGGCCCATTTCGTCGATGGTGTGTGGCACCGATCCTCCCGAGGCGCCGACCCCGCGATTGTCGAAGGCGATCACCCGACGCTGAGCGGCGATGCCGTCGATAACACGTGGGTCCCAGTCGTCGAGTACGGCCATCAGGTGGTGCAGGAGGATCATCGGCACGCCGGATTCGGGGCCGAGTTCCCGATAGGCGAAAGCCACCCCGCCAACGTCAATCGCGCGGGTCGGGACATCTTTCCATTTCACGTTGCCCATCGGCCGCGCCGTCACGGTGGCTCCGATGCGAGAAGATGCTCCGGCTACCGGAGCGGCGCCTGAATTGTTCCTGCTCATCAATGAAATCTCCGTGCCGGGTGGATTGCTAGTCCCTAAAGTGTTAATATCGAACTGATAGTAACAATACTACCAATTTGAGACTAAGTCACTATCAAAATAGTATGGACGAGCAAAATTATTGCAATAACCCCTGCCCGATTGCGCGCAGCCTAGCCGTCGCGGGAGACGCGTGGAGCATATTGATCCTGCGGGACGCCCATGCCGGCCTTACCCGCTTCGACCAGTTCCGGAAAAGTCTGGGCATTGCGCCGACGATGCTGACCCGCCGGCTGGCGGCACTGACGGAGGAGGGGCTGCTGGAGAAGCGGCGCTACTCGGAGCACCCGCCACGCGAGGAGTATTTGTTGACCGCTGCCGGTCGCGACTTTCTGCCGGTGCTGTTCATGATTGGTGAGTGGGGGCGCCAACACCGGGGTGGCGGCAAGCTAATCCGTTTCTTCGACAAGGAAACGGGCACCGAAATTAGAGCCGTCGCCGTGGATGAGGTCACCGGGGCGAAGATCGGCACTCGTCCCATGCGCATGGACACGCCGGACGAAAGCTGAGAGGTGATCCGACCGAGACCTGCCCATTCGCGGGTTCGCAGCTCAATTGCGATTCCGACGCGAGAAAGCATTCAATCGCTCGAGCGAACCCAGATCACTCACCTCAGCCCAGCAGCTCGACCATCACGACGTCAGCGTCGCTGATCGCGTTAATCAAAACCTCGGACTCGCCCGTCACGAGAGCGCCATCACGCGGTTCAAGCCGTGCCCCCGCAATGTCGATCCGACCGTGGTCGGTTACGAAATAAGCCGCTTGCGGTGAATCCAATGCAACGCGCATCGATAGCCCTTCGCGCAGCGTCGCGATCCTTACGCGCGCATCGGTATCGATCGGCAATGCACCTGCTCGCACGTCGGCCGGATCACCGCTCGCGAGGGTCACGAACCGCCCGTCGCGTTCTGCCTTCGAACAACTCCCCATCGCCCAGTGCGGCGTCCCGCCTGGCGCACGCGGCTGCAGCCAGATTTGAAACATCCGCGCCGGTGCGTCTTCGTCGTTGCGCTCGGCGTGATGAATGCCCGTACCGGCATGCATGGCTTGCACGCTGTCCACCACGAGACGGGCGCGATTGCCCGCATCGTCCTCGTGCGTGACCGCGCCCGAACGTACCCACGTGACAATTTCAATATCGCGATGAGGATGAAGCCCGAAGCCAGAGTGCGGCGCGACTTCGTCGTCGTTCCAGACGACCAATGGCCCCAGCGGTCGATGCGCGAGTTGTCCAAGATTGCCGATGCGAAAATGCAACCGAGCGCTCAGCCACTCGCGCGAGAGTGTGCCCAATGAAGTAAAGGGCCGATGTTCAGTCACGATGCAGCCTCCAAAGGAGGCCGACTGCGCCACGCGATGTGGGCCGTCGGCCTCGACGCCTGTTTCGTTCAGATCTGCTGTTGACCGCCGTCGACGAACAGCTCGGCCCCATTCACGAAGCTTGCGTCGTCGGAGGCAAGAAACAGCGCAGCGCTTGCGATTTCCTCCGGCTCGCCGAGACGTGCCAGCGGGATCTGCGCGGCAAGGTAATCGGCCAGACCTTGGCGTTGCGCGGCGTCGTCGCCAGCCAGATCGAGCAGACCGGGCGTGCGGGTCGCACCCGGGCTGATCGTATTCACGCGGATCCGGCGCGGCTTCAGGTCAAGAATCCAGCTGCGGGCAAACGCGCGCACCGCCGCTTTCGACGCCGAGTACACGCTGAACGCCGCGGTACCCGAGCTGCCAGCCGTCGAGCCGGTCAGGATCACTGACGCACCGTCGGCCAACAGCGGCAGCGCCTTCTGCACCGTGAACAACACGGCCTTCACGTTGCGATCGAATGTTTCGTCAAAGTGCGCCTCGGTAATCTCGCCGAGCGCGAGCATCGAGCCGCCGCCAGCGTTCGCGAACAGCACATCGAGACGGCCGTGCGCCTCGCTGATCTGCGCGTAAAGCGAATCCAGCTCGTCCAGCTTCGTCGAGTCGACGCGCAGGCCGGTGGCCGCGCCGCCGGCGTCACGGATCGATGCGACGGCCGCATCGAGTTCGGCCTGACGGCGACCGGTCAGATAGACGTGCGCGCCTTCGGCGGCAAAGCGTTGCGCGGTGGCCAGACCGATGCCGCTGGTGGCGCCGGTGACGAGGGCGATCTTGTGGTCGAGCTTGCGTGCCATGGTGTTGCTCCTTCGGTGTGTTGGGTCGATCGCTGGCGCCGGTGTGCGGCGTTCGCGGCGGATTGTTTGCTGCGATGAAAGGAGAATATCGATGGCTCGACCTTTTCGAAATAGAATGCATTGCAAACCAACGTTGCAAATTTGAAATGATGGGGAATCATGTCGAAGCTGCCTGATTTCGAAGGACTCGCGATGTTTGCCAAGGTGGCCGAGGAAGGCTCGTTCGCGGCCGCAGCGCGCGAAATGGGGGTGTCGGTCGCCACCGTGTCGCGCGGCGTCGCACGTCTGGAGGACCGCCTGGGCGCACGGCTGCTCAATCGCACGTCGCGCCAGCTCGCGCTGACCGAGTTCGGCAGGACGCTGTGCGAGAAGGCTGGCGAGATATATCGGCAGGCCGAGGCCGCGGAAGGCGCCGCCCGCGAATTGTCGGTGCAGCCTCGCGGGCTCGTGCGACTGGCGGTGCCCATGTCGTTCGGGCTGAGGTGGGTTGCGCCGCTGATGCCGGAATTCTTCCGCCGCTATCCAGACGTGCAAGTCGATCTGCATCTGGCCGATTCGACGGTCGATCTGGTCGCCGAAGGGTTCGATGCCGCACTGCGAATCGCCGCGCTGCCCGATTCGGCGCTGGTCGCGCGGCGTCTGTGTGCGGTCACGCAATACGTCGTCGCGTCGCCCGCCTATCTGGCGCGCGAGGGACGGCCGGTGCATCCGCGTGAGCTTGTGGACCGGCCCTGCATGTCCTATGCGTATCGCGCGCGCAGTGATGTCTGGCGCTTCACCAACGACGCTGGCGACGAGGAACCGGTGATGCCGACCGGCCCGCTGCGGGTGACCAATTCCGATGCGCTCCTGCCGATGCTGCTGGAAGGGCTCGCCATCGCAGAGCTGCCGGAATTCATCGCGGGCGAATATCTGAGCGACGGGCGGCTCGAGGCGATCCTCACCGACTGGTCGCTGACGAAGGGCGGCCTGTACTTCGTCACGCCGTCGGCGAGGGCGCGGCCGGCGAAGGTGAGCGCGTTGTCAGACTACTTTGCCGAGCACCTGAGCGAACCGACCTGGCGATGGCCGAAGTAATCACTGTGCATCAGCCAGTCACGTCATTGCAACAGAGCAACGAGAAGTCTCAAACACTTCCATTCTGGTCTGGATTCAGCCGAGCAGATCACCTCGGCCCCGATGAGGCGCAAGAGACGGGTTTCGCTTGCGGCTCAGAGATCAAGCACCAACTCCGCTGATTTCGCGCGCGATACACAGACCATGATCTGCGTCTCCTCTTCGTCGTCGCGCAACACGAGATCCCGATGATCCGCCTCGCCTGAGCACAGCCCAGTTCTGCATGAACCACAGGTGCCGCTTTCGCACGAACTCGGCACGCGAACGTTTGCGTCGCGTAACACGTCGAGGATCGAGCGGTTGGCGGGAATGTCGAACGACGTACCGGTGCGGGCAAGCCGCACGGTGAACGGCGTGTTCTCGCGCGTATTCGCGTTGCTCGCACCGAAGCTCTCGAAGTGAACGGTGCCCGACGGCCAGTGACCCGTCATGTCCCGCACGGTGTCCATCAGCGCCTGCGGGCCGCAGCAGTACACATGCGCTGACTTTGGCCGCTCGAACACAGGCCAGAAGTCGAACGCTTTCGACGGATCGCCGTGATCGTGGTGAATCGTCACGTCCGAGCGCCACTCGTCGCTGCTGAGTTCATCGACGAACGCCGTGCCTTCTTGATCGCGGGCGAGGTAGTACAGCTTGAACGAGCGCAGGCCCTCCGCTCGCAACTGTCGCGCCATCGACAGCATCGGCGTGATCCCGATGCCGCCTGCGACGAGAATGAACGACTTTGCCCGTTCGTCGAGCGGAAATTCATTGCGGGGCAGAGATACATCCACGTCGTCGCCCTCTGCCGTGTCGTCGACGAAGCTCATCGAGCCGCCGCGTCCGTTGCTGTCACGCTTCACCGCGATGACGTAACGATTGCGCTCCTGCGAGTCGTTGCACAGCGAATAGCTGCGTCGCAAACCGTTGGGGGCCACAACGGTCAAGTTCGCGCCCGCCTCGAACGGCGGCAACGGCGCGCCCTGCGGGTCGGTCAGATCAAAGCGCCAGATGTCACGGGCGATCTTCTCCTTGCCCGCAATCTTCAGACGAAGAAAGCCGTCTTCCTGGGGTGTCGTCATATCTGTCTCCTTCTGGCCGATCCGGCGCTGCGTTGCCTCAACATGAATCGTATATTATTACTAGATCTCTAATTTATCAAGTCAAGACGCGCGACGCTTTGCGACCTTACTCTCGGTATAAACCCGTGCTTGCCAGCGACAAAAAGCCGCCGTAACCTTAAGATTAGAAATCTAATTATGTGATGGGGGAACGCCTGTT
Source organism: Pandoraea sp. B-6 (assembly GCF_000282835.1). Lineage (NCBI taxonomy): Bacteria > Pseudomonadati > Pseudomonadota > Betaproteobacteria > Burkholderiales > Burkholderiaceae > Pandoraea > Pandoraea sp. B-6. Next base: position 8,694 of record NZ_AKXS01000038.1, read on the forward strand.
CCAGCCGGCATCACAAATGAAATTCGGAGACATTGAGACATGGCACATTCAACGTTGCACTCTGGGGACGTACCCCTGCCTGCCGTAGCCGACTCGGCGGCCGAGGAGGCGACTTACCGCAAGATCACGCTGAGGTTGATGACCTTCCTTTTCTTTTGTTGGGTCCTTAACTATCTCGACCGCGTCAACGTCAGCTTCGCGCAATTGCAGCTGAAGCACGATCTCGGTATGAGCGACGCCGCTTACGGCCTTGGGGTGAGTCTGTTCTTCATTGGCTACATCCTGCTAGAAGTGCCGAGCACGCTCTTGCTCCGTCGCATCGGCGCCCGCAAGACCGTCACGCGAATCATGCTGTTGTGGGGGGGCATCTCCACTGCGATGGCGTTCATGACCGCTCCCTGGCAGTTCTACCTCGCCCGAACACTCCTCGGCGCGGCGGAAGCGGGCTTCTGGCCCGGGATCATCCTCTATCTCTCGTACTGGTATCCGGCCAAACGCCGTGCTCGCATCACGTCGCGATTCTTGCTGGCGATTGCGGTGGCGGGGATCGTCGGCGGACCGCTTTCCGGCTACATCCTGCAAAACTTCATGGACGTCTGGGGTTTTCGCAACTGGCAGTGGCTGTTCTTTCTCGAAGGATTGCCGGCTGTGATTGCAGGCGTCGTTGCGTATTTCTATCTGATCGACAGGCCGCAGGAGGCCGCGTGGCTGACCGATGAGCAAAAGCGTCTCGTCATTGGCGCACTGGAGGAAGAAAGCCGCAGCAAGCCGCACGACGCGCCGAGCAATCTGCTCGCCGCACTGCGCGACCCGCGCGTGTACGTGATTGCTGCAGGCTGGGCCACGGTGCCCATTTGCGGGACCATCCTTAACTACTGGACGCCGACGATCATCAAACAGGCAGGCGTCTCCAACCTGTTGCAGATCGGCTTCATGTCGGCCTTGCCTTACATCGTCGGCGCCGTTGCCATGTTGTTCATCGCGCGCAGCTCGGACCTGCGCCTCGAGCGCCGCTGGCACTTCGTCAGTGTGACGACAGCAGGCGCGGCAGGCGCTGTGCTCCTCACCCTGGTCACGCATAACTGGCTCGCTGCGATCGGATGCCTGAGTCTCGTCTCGATCAGTTATTTCGCAGCCGCAGCGATTATTTGGACTATCCCGCCGACGTACCTCAAAGGCACGGCCGCCGCCGGCGGTATTGGTGTGATCAGCAGCCTCGGGCAAGTCGGCGCCTTCTTCGCGCCTATCGTGCTCGGCTGGGTGAAGAGCGTGAGCGGCAGCTTTTCAGCGGGCATCCTGCTGGTCGCATTGTTTACGTTTGTAGGCGGCATCGCCGTGCTTCTGGGGGTTCCGCGCGAGCGGCGAGCACCGTAACGCCCGACGCAGGGTGCGACACCAGGAATTTTCATTGTGAGAAGGGAATAGGAATGAGCAAGCTTCAACTTTCCATCGCCGTGGGCAACTACGACCGGATGCGTCCGCTGATCGACGGCGACGTCCAGATCGACGGCGTGGACCCGGTGTTTATGTTGCAGGATCCGGAGGAGATTTTCTTTCGTGCGTTCCGCCATGCCGACTATGACATTTGCGAGCTATCGCTCAGCAGCTACTCGGTGAAGACGGCGGCAGGCACGTCGCCGTATATCGCCGTGCCGGTCTTCCCGTCGCGCGCGTTCCGACACAGCTCGATCTACGTGCGCGCCGATCGCGGCATCAACCGGCCCGAGGATCTCAAGGGCAAGCGCATTGGTGTGCCGGAGTATCAACTCACGGCCAACGTGTGGGTCCGAATGTTCCTGGAGGAAGAGTACGGCGTGAAAGCCTCGGACATCCGCTGGGTGCGCGGCGGCTACGAAGATCCCACGCGCGTGGAGAAAATCGCACTCAAGCTTCCCGAGGGCGTGGTGCTGGAAAACGCACCAGAGGGCCGGACGATTTCGAACTTGCTGGCCGAGGGAGAAATCGACGGCGTGATCGGACCGCGCGCACCGTCGTGCTTCGACCGCGGACATCCGCAGGTGAAATACCTGTTCGAAGATCCGCAGCAGGCCGCCGCGGAATGGTATGAGCGGCGCAAGCTGTTCCCGATCATGCACACGCTCGGCATTCGCAAGTCGCTCACGGAGCAGCATCCGTGGCTGCCAGGCGCCATCGTCAAGGCATTTGAGAAATCGAAGGAGATCGCGCTCGCACGCCTGAGCGATACCTCGGCAACCAAGGTGACGCTGCCATTCATCGAGGACCAGTTGCGCAACGCGCGACGACTGATGGGCCACGACTTCTGGTCGTACGGCTTCGCGGAGAACGAGAAAGTGATCGACCGCTTCCTCGCCCAGCACCATGCGGAAGGGTTGTCGAGCCGCCGTGTGCAGCCCGCTGAACTGTTTCACCCGGCAAGTCTGGAGAGCTTCAAGATCTGAGGTCCCGCCTCGCGGGTTCGGTCGCCGCCGCGCGCGAACTCCCGCCGTACCCGTCTGCTGTGGCTCATGCGCCGGATTCGGCGATATGATTGCCGTATGTTTGGTTATTACGGGATGAGGAAGGTATGGCAACAGCACGCTCCCTTGGCAAATCCGGGGCACAAAGCACAGATCCCATTCTCCGGCACTGGCGCGAGGCGGTGCCCGACGATCGTCTCGCCCACCTGATCAAGGATGCAGCCCGCGCGATGGTGCGCGGACTGCAAATGCGCCTCGCGCAACATGAGGTGTCATTTGGCCACTGGGCTTTCCTGCGCGTGCTCTGGGTCAACGACGGGCTCACGCAAAAGGAGCTCAGCGACGAGACCGGAACCACGACGCCCACCACCTTCAGCGCGGTGCAGGCGATGGAAAAGCTCGGTTATGTCGAGCGTCGTTATGCCCCCGGCAACCGCAAGAACACGCACGTCTACCTCACGCCACGCGGCCGTAACCTCAAGAAAAAGCTCGTTCCGCTTGCAGAAGAAGTCAATGAGATCAGTGTTGACGGTTTAAAGGCGACCGAGATTAACGTCGCGCGCAAGGTTCTGCTGACGATCATCGAGAACATGGCACGCGACGAATCCGAGTCTAACGATCCGTCGCGTCGCATTCCGTCGACGCGCGAGGTAGGTAATCTCATCGCGGCACGCGCCGAAGCGTCCGAACACGATTGACGCGCAGCGCGACACTTCAGACCATTCCCAGCTGGCTATATTATTATAGATCTAATAATATTGGTGGCCGTGCCCACGCACGATGGCAGGCCACTGCATGCTGCTTTCCCGCTCAATAATACGGATACTGGAATGGATGAAATGACCCGCGCGGCGATGTTGCGCAACGTCCGCGATGCGCTTGCGGAAGATGTCGGCAACGCCGACTGGACGTCGCTGCTGATCAACCCAGACGCCTCAGCCGAGGCCGTCCTGACCGTGCGGGAGCCCGCACAGCTATGTGGCAGGCCGTGGTTTGACGAAACCCTCCGGCAGGTGGACCCGCGTATTGCGATTGAGTGGTTTGTCGGCGAAGGCGAAGGAATGCACGAAGGGCAGATCGTTTGCCGGATCACCGGTCCAGCCCGCGGCATGCTCGTGGCCGAGCGCACGGCGCTCAACTTCCTTCAGTTGCTTTCGGGTGTTGCCACCGAGACGAGTGCGATGGTGCGCATCGTCGAGGGCACGGCGGCGCGCATCCTCGACACGAGAAAGACGCTTCCGGGCTTGCGCCTCGCGCAAAAATACGCGGTGCGTATCGGCGGTGGCGAAAACCATCGTCGTGGCCTGTACGACGGCATCCTGATCAAGGAAAACCATATCGCGGCCGGGGGCGGCATTGCCTCGACGGTTCGGGCAGCGCAGGCTCTGGAGGCGGGCGTACCGGTGCAGGTCGAAGTGGAAACGCTCGCTGAGTTAAACGAAGCGTTGGCCGCGGGCGCCAAGGCGATTCTGCTCGACAATTTCTCGCTCGACGCGATGCGTGAGGCCGTGGATGTCACCGCAGGGCGCGCTGAGCTGGAAGTGTCGGGTGGCGTTACGGAGGACACCCTGCGCGCCATTGCGGAGACCGGCGTGGACCGCATTTCGTTAGGCAAGCTGACGAAGCACGTCACGGCGACCGATTTTTCGTTGCGCTTTGCAGCGTTCGCCGGATAGCGCAGTCGAGCGCGTATACGCGCCCCGCAGAAGTCGGGGCCGTTGCCAGCGTTCCAGTTTTCCAACTGTCCGGAATGCCGCAAGCGCCGATAAAAAATCCCTCGTTTTAACTGTACTTGGCTCAGTTCAAAACGAGGGTAACAAGGGATCTTGCGCTTTCCTGAAGCGATCAAAGGGTTACATCTGCGCCCGTTTCGCTCGACTTCAGAATCGCGATGCAGATTTCCAGCGTGCCTTTCGCCCATTCGCCATCGTGCAGCGGTCTGCGTCCGTCGACGACCGCGCCATACAACTCGTCGATGACTTCAGCGCGCGGCACGACGGGCACAGGCAGCGGCAGCGTTTGGCGCTGCTCGTCGCCGTAGATGACGATCGAATCGGGCAGCGGGCGCAGGTCCGCATGCTCGCAGGACACGATGATCGGGCCGAAATGCTGATGGAATCGTTGTGGCTCGTCCGCGGCGGCGGTGGGCGGTTTGTATGCCGATCCGCCGTAGGTGCCGGCCGCCTTGAGGTCGGCCTCGTCATCCGAGGACGCAAGCGTCCTCAGACGGCGGCGGGCGCTGCCGTACGTGTCGGGGCTCGTACGATCGCCCATTTCGCCGATCCAGCCGCTCCACTCGTCGGTATTGAAGTGGCCGTACCCGTTGTATGAGAGCGAGGCATAGGCGCCGTTTTCGAACCAGATCAGCGCAGAATAGACTCCCTCGGTGGGGCGCGACGGATCCCACCGGCCGACACTCGCACGCAGCCGGATTGCGCGTGAGCCGGCCAGCATTCGCACGATGTCAACCTGGTGCGCCGCCTGGCTGAAGACGGCGCCGCCGCCTTCAGCCGTCGCCAGCTCCTCGGGCCGGCGTGGGCGGTACAGGTAGTCGGTGTAGTTGATGGCCTGGATCATCTTCACCGCGCCGAATTCGCCGAGACGGATCAATTCGCGCGTACGCAGGTACGGCGTATCGAAGCTGTGGCAATGGCCGACGATCAGATGCACGCCCGCGGCACGGCATGCGGCGATCATGCGGTCGCAATCGGCGGCGCCGAGCGCCATGGGTTTCTCGACCAGTACGTGTTTGCCTTTTGCCGCGGCAATCTCCGTGTGCTGCGCGTGGAACTGGTGCGGGCTCGCAACGTAGATGATCTCGACGTTATCGTCGTCCGCCAACTCCGCCACGTCCGCATAGGTGGGCGCCGCGAAGTCGGCGGCGAACTGCCGCCGCGCATCCGCACGCGGATCGCACGCAGCGACGAGCTGGACTCTGGGGTCGCGCAGGAAGGTCGGCAGCATCAGCGAGAATGCCCGTCCCAGTCCTGCGACCCCGATGCGCAAACGGCGCTGCTCCATAACCGTGTGCCTCCCGTTATTGCTTGACCTGATAGTCCGTTGCGAGCGCGGCCGGCTGGTCGGCGAGTTCCGGGTTCCGCTTGCTGACGTAACGCGCGGCATACGTGCGCCAGTCGATTTCCTTCGGCACGACGGCCTGGTACGAGCATGTGTCCTGGGGAATCGCCTTCGCACCGGTGCCAATGGCGTTGCCGTCCTTGTCGAATTCCGCGAGTGCGTCGAGCATGCGGCGCCGGAATTCGACGATCGCGAGATCGCTTGCCCCGAGACGCTCGTCAGAGCGGTCAGCGATCGGACCCATCGTGACCCACATGGCGATGTCCTGGTTGGGGAAGCCCGAAATGCCCGTGAAATTGCCGGCCTTCATCGCCTGGCGTTCCTGCCAGAAGCGGTTGTCGTGATTGCGCAGCGGGCGATAGTGCTGGTCGAGATCGATGCCGATCTGCTGACGCAGGAACTTGCGCCAGGTTTCAGTTTCCGGTGTCGTCTCCGGATCGCCCCAGGCGATGAAGTAGAACGCCGTGTTCGTGTCGTCCATCGGCACGTTGATGTTCGCAACGTTGTAGAGATTGTTCGGGGGAATCAGCACCGTGCCCGGCGCCACGAACACCGTCGAGCGCACGTAGTCGTGCGTGCCGGCGTTGAAGATCGGGCGGCGCAGCGCGGCATAACGGAAGCCGTAGTCGGTACGCTCGACCTGCAGGCGCGGGGCCTTGTCGGTGGAGGGGCGCAGCCAGTTCTTGTCGGTCCCTTCGGCGCCGCCGACGCGTGCCGGAACGAAGTCGGACGAATGCAGGCTGGAGCTGTGTGCGGAGTCGATCGCGCCTTCGAGGATCTGCGCCCAGTTGCACGGCAGCAGTGCTTTCGCGATGCTTACGCGGGTGTCGGCGGTCGGTGCCCAGGCCGGCGGCTGGAAGTCGGGGATGGCGTCTTGCGGGCCCATATACGCCCACACCATGCCGCCCCATTCCCGCACCGGGTAGGCCTTGTGCTTGACCTTGTTGGCCATGCAGCTCGTCGCCGGCTCGGACACCATTTCGAGCACGTTGCCCCCGACATCGAACTTCCAGCCGTGATACAGGCAGCGCAGGCCGCCGTCTTCATTGCGGCCGTAGACGAGCGATGCGCGACGGTGCGGGCAGTACTCGTCCAGCACCCCAACGCGGCCTTCCGAGTCACGGAATACGACGAGATCCTCGCCAAATACGCGCGCCTTTACCGGCGCGCCATCCGGCTCGGCGACTTCTTCGATCAGGCAAACCGGCGTCCAGTGTCGGCGCATCAGTTGGCCCATCGGGGCATCCCCTTCGACGCGGCACAGCAATTCGTTCTCTTGGTGGGTCAGCATGTCATGTCTCCCGGCGACAGGTCGCCTTCATCAGCAGGTTTTGCTAACTATATTAGATATCTAGTTAAATTGGCAAGAGACTTGCTGGCGCCTCCGGGAAAGTACGCATGGCGGATAGCGTCGCTGGACCGGAGATATTCGATCCCGAAATATAAGGAAGCGAGATTCAACGACGATAGATACCGGAAAGAAAAACAGATATCTAATCTTCAGATATTGCCGAGACGACGATGTCGCGCTGTCGGCAACGCGACGCGGGACATCGAAATGCTGGTCGGCGTACGTTCGGCAGGGAGTAACGCAGGCGGGCGTGGCAGGCGTGCGCGTCGACGAGATACGCAATACCGTTCGATAAGTTGATGGCGTGCTACGAAAGATCGCGTCCGAGTCTGAGGAGCAACGCAACGGCGTCGAAGCGCTGTCACGTGCGTTGTCGCAGAGCGATGTGGTCACGCAACACAGCGCATCCCTCGCGCGAAAATCCGCTGCAGCGACTGAAACGGTGCGAGATCAGGCCGGAAAGCTGCTCGGAGGTGTTTCGAGTTTCACGCTGGCATAGGCGGGCTCTTCTGCCCGTCGATCATCAGTGTCCGGCATCGAATTGCGCTCGTCTTTACCTCGAACCCCGCGCCAGGCGCACTGCGCTGCTCAACGGTGACACCCGACGTCATTCCGTTGCAACCGCAGCAGAGGGGTTTTGCAACATTGTCCGGCGCTAGAAAATATTCCTCACGAAGCGCGCGAAGTTCGCATGTTTTTGGAAACACTTTCCATTTTGACAGAATTAAGCTTGTCTTCAGTCGATCGACATTTGCGATTGCCGAATGGACTGACCGCGGCGCCGGCTTGACTGTGTCCCTGCTCCCCACGAACACCGGCGTTGACGCGATGCCGCTCGCTGAACAATTAAACGAACTACATCAACGGAGACAAAAATGAAGGGACTCAAGTCGCGGTTCAAGCCAGTACTTGCCGCCACACTTCTCTGCTGCGTCGTGGCCACCTCCGCCCACGCAACCGATCTGCTCGACACCGTCAAGCATGCTGGCGTCTTGCGGATCGCAATGGAAGGCACCTACCCGCCTTTCGACTACCGCAACAACGATGGGCAACTTGAGGGATTCGACGTCGAGGTGGCGAAGGCCGTCGCGGCTCGCCTCGGCGTCAAGCCCGAATTCATCACGACGGAATGGAGCGGGATACTCGCCGGTCTTCAGGCCGGTAAGTTCGATGTGATTGTCAACCAGGTCGGGATTACCCCGGCTCGCAAGCAGGTACTCGACTTCAGTGAGCCGTACATCTACTCGGCGGCAACGCTCCTGCAGCGGCGAAACGATACGCGCCAGTTCAAATCGCTTGAGGACCTGAAAGGTCTCAAAGTCGGCGTAACGATGGGAAGCAATTACGTCGACCTCGTGAAGACCAATCGCGCGGTCAATCTGCAGGTCTACCCGGGCACACCCGAAAATCTCAGCGATCTGGCTGCCGGCCGAATCGACGCGGCGCTCAACGACCGCCTGATGATCAAATACCTGATCAAGAATTCTCATCTGCCATTGCGCCCAGGCGAAAGCATTCCCGGAGGCGAGACCGAGATGGGCATTCCGTTCCGCAAGGGCAATCCAAAATTTGCGAAAGCGGTCAACGACGCAATCGGCACGATGCGTCAGGATGGCACGCTGAAGAAGCTTTCCATGCAGTGGTTCGGCACCGACACGACGACTCCGACGCCGCAATAACCCATCAGATACATACGCGCATCTGCACGTGCCGTGCAGATGCGTCTAACAATGGCCAGGAGACAAATTCATGGACGCCTTCCATCTGATCGTGCATATGCTCCCCGTTATGGCGATGGGCGCAGTACTCACGTTGAAGTTCGCCGTCGCTTCGATGGTGCTGGGATTGATCGTAGGACTCGTGGTCGCCATCATGCGGATCGGTAACAGTCGGACCTTGTCCGGCATCGCACAAGGCTACGTCAGCTTGATGCGCGGCACGCCGCTGCTCGTGCAGATTTTCGTCGTGTACTACGGCCTTCCCGATATCGGAATTTCGCTCGACCCAACCACGGCCGGCATTCTCACGCTAACGCTCAATACCGGCGCCTATCTGTCCGAGAGCATGCGTGGCGCGATCCTTGGCATCGGCCGTGGCCAGTGGGCCGCGTCGCACAGCCTCGGCCTGACCCACCTGCAGACGCTGCGCCACGTCGTGTGCCCGCAGGCGCTACGCCTTGCCGTGCCGAGCCTCGGCAATACGCTCATCAGCCTGATCAAGGATACGTCGCTCGTCTCGGTCATCACGGTAACGGAATTGCTGCGTTCGACCCAGGAAGCCATCGCGTCGACGTTCCAGCCGCTGCCGCTCTATTTGACTGCCGCTGCGATTTACTGGGTACTGAGTACGGTGCTTGCCCGGCTGCAAGGAGTGGTCGAAGCGCGCTGCGCGCTACCTTCAAGCCACTGAATCCGTAACTTCAGCCAATGACTAAGAGTCCGAACATGATTTCTCTCGACAGCGTATCCAAGTGGTATGGCAAGCATCAGGTCCTCGAAGATTGCAGCGCCGAGGTCTCGAAAGGCGAAGTTGTCGTCGTCTGCGGCCCGTCTGGGTCGGGCAAGTCAACGCTCATCAAAACCATCAATGGCCTCGAACCTTTCCAGAAGGGCTGCATCACCGTCGACGGTGTGCGTCTCGACGATCCGGCGGTCAAACTGTCGAAGCTGAGAGCGCGGGTCGGCATGGTGTTTCAGCATTTCGAGTTGTTTCCGCACCTGTCCGTGCTCGACAATCTCACGCTCGCCCAGACCAAGGTGCTGCGCCGATCGCGAGATGAGGCCCACAGCACTGCACTATCCCTGCTAGAGCGCGTCGGACTTAAGGCACACGCGCAGAAGTACCCGGGCCAACTGTCGGGTGGCCAACAACAGCGCGTGGCAATTGCTCGCGCGTTGTCGATGAATCCGGTGGCGATGCTGTTCGATGAACCGACGTCGGCACTCGATCCGGAAATGATCAACGAGGTGCTCGACGTGATGGTCGAGCTTGCACGCGAAGGGATGACGATGATATGCGTCACACACGAGATGGGTTTCGCCCGCAAGGTCGCGCACCGCGTGCTCTTCATGGATCGCGGCGTAATCGTCGAAGATGCGACGAGCGATGCGTTCTTCAATACGCCACGTGCCGAGCGGGCGCGGGACTTTCTGGACAAGATTCTGCATTGACCCGCCAAACGCCGTCGGCCGCCAGCCCGCGTCACCCCCACACCGTGCCGTTCCCCGTATGAAAACGACAAATCTTTCCGCCAGACTCGAGACTTTTGCCCGCTTGAACCTGATCGAAACGGCAACACCTCTCCAGCGGTTATCGCGTCTCTCAGCCCGCTTGGGTCGCGACATCTACGTCAAGCGCGATGACTTCACGTCGCTCGCCATGGGCGGCAACAAACTGCGCAAGCTTGAGTTTCTCGCGGCTGATGCGATCCGGCAGAAGGCCGATGTGTTGGTGACCGCCGGGGCCATCCAATCGAATCACGTCAGGCAGACCGCGGCGCTTGCCGCACAGCTCGGCCTCGAATGCGTCGCCCTATTGGAGAATCCGATCGGGACCGATCGCGACGACTATTTGCGCAGCGGCAATCGCCTGCTGCTCGATCTGTTTCGCGTTCGCGTCATCGACGTCGACGGCCTCGACGACGCGGACCGACTGCTCGAAGCGACGGCACAGCGCCTGCGGGATGAAGGTCGCCGTCCGTACGTGATTCCGATCGGAGGGTCGAATGCGCTCGGCGCACTCGGCTACGTGCGCGCAGGTCTCGAACTCGAGCAGCAGATAACCGCAACCGGGCTCACGTTCTCGAGCGTCGTACTGGCGTCGGGCAGTGCCGGCACGCACGCGGGCCTCGTGGTTGCGCTCGCGCATGCGCTTCCGGCGACACCTGTGGTCGGTGTCACCGTGTCGCGCACGGACGCAGCACAGCGTCCGAAGGTGCAAAATCTCGTCGACCGAACGAGCGAATTGCTCGACATCGAGATGCCGCCCGGCACGCGCATCAATCTATGGGACGAGTACTTCGCGCCGCGCTACGGAGAACCGAACGACGCCTGCATCGACGCGGTCAGACTGCTCGCCGAAACGGAAGGACTACTACTCGACCCCGTCTACACTGGCAAGGCGATGGCTGGCCTGATCGACGGAGTCGCGCGCGGCCGTTTTGACGGAAGCGATCCGGTGCTGTTCCTGCACACCGGCGGCGCACCTGCGCTGTTCGCCTATCGCGACGCGTTGCGAGCAGGCTGACGCGCAGTATTCTTGACGTATACCCCGCAGCCTCACGGCCATCGTGAATGTTGCGCCGTCTGTCGACAGACATCGACAGACGGCGCGTTCGCGTCAGGCCCCCGGAACGTAACTGAGCGGAAGCGCGGTTGTCCGTTTAATGACCTCCATCGCGAACGCCGAGCTCACGTCCATCATCTCGACGCACTTGATCAGCCGCTTGTAGACGCTGTCATATCCGGCGATATCCGGCACGACAACCTTCAGCAGGTAATCGACATCGCCGCTCATCCGATAGATCTCGACGATCTCCGGGATCGAGCACACGCCTTCGACGAAACGCCTCGTCCACGCGTCGCCATGCTGGTTGGAGCGTACGGTCACAAACGCGGTCAGTCCCAGATTCAGCTTTGCCGGATCGCACAGCACGACCTGCTGCTGAATTACGCCTTCATCGCGAAGCTTTTGCAGCCGACGCCAGCATGGCGTCGGCGACAGGCTCACTGCCTTGGCCAAGTCATTCAGACCAATCGTCGCGTCTTTCTGAAGCAGCGTGAGAATTTGAACATCGCGTTTGTCCATGTTGTCTCCTATCTAGAAATAATTTCCAATCATAGCGATATTGACGACATTTTTTAAAAACAATTTTCGTCTGCGCGCAATTAACATGGCTTCAAGAACAGCGGTGGCGGCGATGCGCTTTCACCACGCCGTTTTCCCCGACCGAACAGATGAACAGAGGATGGCGCCTTGAACACCCAGCACTCAACCGACACAATCCTGGCCCACGAAGGCCGCTCGCACAGCCAACTCGGCGTACCGGTGAATCCGCCCGTCTACCGGCAGTCGACGTTGCTCTTTGAGAGCATCGAAGCGCTGAAGGTGGCAAGCGGTACGCCGAACGCTTATGGGCGCGGTGGCAGCCCGACTACGCGTTCGCTCGAGCGCACGCTCGCCCGCCTCGAAGGGGCGCACCGCGCCCTGCTCACGCCGAGCGGACTCAGCGCAATCACGACGTCGCTGCTCGCCGTGCTCAATCCCGGCGATCATCTGCTGATGACGGACTCTGTCTATGATCCAACCCGCTCGTTCTGTGCGGGGACGCTCGCCCGCCTTGGTATCGAAACGACGTACTACGATCCTGCGATTGGCGCGGACATTGCGGCCTTGATGCGTCCGAACACGCGTGCGGTGTTCGTCGAGTCGCCAGGCTCGCTGACGTTCGAGGTACAGGACATCCCGGCGATCAGCCAGATCGCGCATCGGCACGACGCGATCGTGATGATGGACAACACTTGGGCCACGCCGCTGCATTTCCGCTCGTTCGAGCACGGCGTTGACGTCTCTATTCATGCAGCGACCAAGTACATCAGCGGACACTCCGACGTGATGATGGGCGCGATTCTCACAACCGAAGCGCTGTATCCGAAGATCAACCATCTCTACCGGCAGCTCGGCATGACCGTGAGCGGCGATGACGCATATCTCGCGTTGCGCGGCCTGCGCACGTTGTCCGTCCGGCTCGAGCGGCACCAGCGCAACGCGCACGCGGTGACCGAGTGGCTTGCAAAGCAACCGGAAGTCGCCGAGATCCTTTATCCCGCCCGACCGGGCTCGCCTGGGCACGCCCTATGGCGACGCGACTTCACGGGGGCGTGTGGCCTGTTCGGCGTCGTGCTGCATCCGCAATCCGATGAATCGATTCGGTCGATGCTCGATGGCATGACCTGTTTCGGTATGGGCTATAGCTGGGGCGGCTTCGAAAGCCTGATCCTCCGTTCCAGCCCGTCGAGCTATCGCACGGCGACAACGTGGCCGTGGAAGGGTCCACTGCTGCGGATTCACGCGGGCCTCGAAAATCCCGACGACATGATTGCCGACCTAGAGGCCGGATTCGAGAGGCTGCGCGTCGCCACCCTGACACAAATGGAAGCCTGAACGGTCGCGATACCGCTAGGGCGCCGTGGAATGTGCGTATCGATTCTTCCGTTTGTGACACGGCATGCGGGCGCATCGCTTCACCCATGACTGCAATTTTTCACATTCACCTACAGCGAGACAACCATGAAAGACAAACTGTTCATTCTTCGTCCGGGCTTCTTCAAGGAGGCTGAGGGCCCGTTCTATTGCGGCGACTCGGTATCTGTCGAGGGTTTGTTGAGTTTCTGCCCCCAGCTTCGCGACTCGGTTGATGTGGAGTACATCGATGCGCCGCGCCCGCGCAAGGCGATCATCGAACTGATCGGCGCAGACAACCAGTCGGCTCCCGTGATCGTGCTTGGCGAAGGGCGGGCTCCGAAGGACGGGGGCGTCGCCGTTCAGGACTACAACGGAACACGCTTCATCAATGCGCCTGACGATATCCGGCGTTACCTGTCATCTCAGTATGACGTCGCTCAAGCATCGTGACAGTTGACGCGCCGCCTGATTCATCAGGCAGGCGCGTTTGACCGCGTTGCTCCGCGAGTGCGCTGCGCGACCCAGAGAATTCCTCTGCCGGTGCACAAGCTCAGTATGTTTTAGCGCGCCGCTGGCCAATGGGGGACATGCCCGCGGCGCGATTGAGGATTCGCGAGGCGAGGATAACGAGGAACGGCGAAAGAACTCTCCGGGCGGATTAACGCACACAATCTATGTGCAGAGATCTCTAGCCCAAGGCGCTTTGCTAAGCGCGGGGAAGCCCTGCCACGATGCACACCAGGTGCCCAGCAAGCCGGCCTATCAGCGGTGCATGCCGCTGATAGCTATGCTTGGGATCACTACCCAGCCAATTGCACAAGCGCCCGATTGAATGCGCCAGGGTTAGCGATGTTCATGCCGTGCGAGGCACCAGCGATGGTTTGACGTTCAGCGTGTCCGATCCACGCCTGAAGTCGCTCGACGGTGTTCCGGAACATGCGCGGGCTCTTCTGCCCATCGATCAACAGCGTCCGGCACTGGATGTCGCGGGCGGCTTCGGGGGTATAGGCGGGCAGCGGATCGCGCAACTGCTTCGGGAGCGTTACCGCATTGTCCAGCGCCATCCTGCGGAAGCTCTGGGTGCTCTTGCTCCAGAAGCCCGGCAGGGTGACCGAGTCCACAAACAGGTTCAGGCCGGCGTCGAATTTGCCTTGCTCGATCAACTCGGCGGCCGTGGCTCTCAGCAATTGCGTAGCGGGCGGCAATTTACCGGTCTCCGCGTTCGGCGTCATCTGCAACGGACCGCCGGGGTCGGCCAGCGTGAGCGTCTTCACCAGATGCGGGTATTGGCGGGCCAGATGAAACGCCACGCAGCCGCCACGCGAGTGGCCAACCAGATGCACTGCGCCAAGGCCCAGCGCCTCGATGAACTCCGCCATCTCCACCACGTGCGCTTCCCAACTAAAGTCACCATGCCCGAACGCGTGCGTCTCCGGCCAATAGTGACCCAGGCTCGGCGCGAAACAGTGGAAGTGCGCCGACAACGCGGCAAGCTGAGGATCCCAGTAGCGGTAATCGCACAACGATCCGTGCACAAAGACCATCGGCTCGCCGCTTCCGGCTTCCACGTAGGGCACCGAGGCGCCTGACGCAATGGCCGCAAAATTGGGTTGCGGCTGCACACCGGCAAGGGCCAGCGTCGTCAGGGGCGTGTGGGCATTCATGGTCAAGACTCCGTTTTCCCAAACTTTGCGCCAATGCAATGGAAAAGAAAATCGCATAATATTGATGCAATCTTTCAGTTTTTCTGATGCATCTACGCGAGCCAATGCCCATGAGTACCGAGATGAAAGCCCTCGACGTTGGCGTTCTCACCATGATCGTTGCCGTTGCCGATACGGGCACGATCAGCCGCGCCGCCGATCTCGTGCATCGCTCGCAATCGGCGGTGAGCATGCAGATCAAGGCGCTGGAATCGGCCCTTGGCAAAGCGCTCTTCGTGCGCAAGCCGCGCAGCGTGGTGCCGACGCAAGACGGAGAGGTGCTCCTGGCGTACGCGCGGCGGATCATTGCACTTCGCGACGAGGCCTGGGCAGCGGTTGTGCGGCCGGACGTGACGGGCCGCGTGGTGATCGGTGTGCCGGACGATTACGCGTCGTCGCTCTTCCCGCCGATTCTCAAGAAATTCTCGGCCAGCTACCCCAAGGTCGAAATCCAGGTGATTGGCCTGCCCAGCGTTGCGCTGGCGCCGATGCTGCGCGACGGCACGGTGGACCTCGTATGCGCAACGCGGGTTAAAGGACTGACCGGCGATTTCTTGCGGCACGAGCCGATGGTGTGGGCCGCCGCCCCGGGCGCGACAGACATTTGGCGAGAGCGGCCACTGCCCATCGCGGTGTTCTTGCCGGGCAGCGTGGCACGCGAGAAGGCGATTCGGAGTCTGGAGCGCGCAAAGATCGCCTATCGAACGTCGTATGAGAGTCCGAGCCTGCTGGGCCTGCTGACGATGGCCCGCGCCGGCCTCGCCATTACTCCGCTGGCGCGATGTGCCGTGCCGTCTGATTTCACGTTGCTCGGGGCGGCGCATGGTCTGCCGGAGATTGGCACGCTCGAGATCGTGCTTGCGCGAAGTGTGACGTCCAACCGACAACCCTGCGATTTTCTCGCGGAGCGCATCATCGCCGAATTGAATGCATGAGTGCGCTGATATGCGTCTCGCCTGGCTGCTCAAGCCGGAAGCCTCATTGAAACAGCCGCGATTTGTTCGCCGTGCGTCTCGGCGACGTCTCCCCGATTTGAGTAGCACTCGGCTGTAGCGTTCGAGGCGCGCAACACTTCAAGGAATGACAAGATCCATTCGGAGGTGTTGCCATGATGAGCACCTTGGGAACGTCGGCCGGCTCGGGGCGGCCACGAACGCCAAATCGTCATAGCGGTATTACTGGGACTGTAGGTATGCCGCGACTGCCTTCGCTTGTATATCCGTCAACGTGTGCGCCACTGCGCTCATCATGGGCGCGTTGGCTCGCGTGCCGGCCTTGAACACCTCAATCTGCCGCAGCAGGTAGGCCTGATGCTGCCCGGCCAAGCGAGGGAATGTGCCATTACCTTCGGCATGCGGGCCATGGCACGCCGCGCAGGCGGGTACCCCTTGCGCTGCAACGCCGTGCTCGAATATGTCCTTGCCCATCGCCATCTGGTCGTGAGCGCCGGCAGCGCCTGGAGGCGCGTTTTGATGTCCGTAATACTCGGCTAATGCCGAAATTGTGCCATCGTCCAATTGTGAGGCGATACCCCACATATACGCTCGGGCATCGCTCTCTCCCCGAGCATGATTCCGGAATCCCTTCAATTGTGCTTCGAGATACGGGGGCGTTTGTGCATCCAGTCGCGGAAACATTGGCGACTCGCTACGACCACTTACGCCATGGCATGTGGCGCACAGTTGGGCCGCCAGCTTTTCCGCGTTTTGCCCAAAGGCCGTTTGGCTGAGCCCGGCAATACAAACCGCGAGAAGCGTCAGCGACCATTCCCTGAGGGTAGAACGTTCAGCGCTCATGAGGAACTCTCCCATTCGGATGGATGCAAGCGTGCTCAGAACATGAACCAGCCTAGCAAGTAAAGCGTATTGTTATCGCTGGCATTTCTACCGTTTCCGTCGTAGTTGAAACGCGCCCCGTTAAACTTGAGGAAAGCGGTGTACTGCACGGAGAATTTCACCTGCGGAACCGGCAGATAGTCGAGTTCAAAGATGACGCCCTGTGTATCGGGAAGCCCGTTGGCGCTCCCCGTCACCGGTGTAGGCCCATAAAGACCGACGTCGCGATTGCCGGTTGTCGAGAAGTAGGCCAATGCTCCACCGTACTTGCGCTGATAGATGTACGATGCCTTCGCTTTGAGCGTGTCCAGATGGTCAGCCTCATTGGCCGGAGTGGGGCCGGCTCCAATACCGCCGCTGGGAAAGCTTGCGCGCCAGTCTTGCAGTTCGTGAATCCAGATGAACTGCATTGACACGGCGTGCGTCAGTGTCAGGAATTGATACTGCGTATCAATTGCATAATCACGAAAACGGTCGGTTGGGGTGCCAGGTAAGGTATTGTCGGGATACTTGTTGGCGGACAATCCCATCGCGCCAAGCATCCATGAGTGCCCGCCCCACTCGCGATTGTAGGCAACCCGCCAGTACGGGGCCGCGCCACTCAGTCTCGCCACGCCTCCGGGCGATGCGGTGTCCTGCCCCGCGCGGAACAGGGAGAAAATCTGGTCAGCAGTTCGATAGGCGCCGAACTCTACGTAGATGCTTCGTTGCCAAAATGCATATGCCGCCGCGCCAACCACCTGCTGCGCGAGACTGCCATCGATAAGCGTCGAAGCCAACGGCGCCACTCCTACGCTAGACGATGCATAGGGAAAACCGAAAGCCGGTGTACTGTTCCACACATCGGAGACGGTCGGGTTATTGTTGATCGTAATGCCGTAGATGAAGTCAACGTCCGCTGCAGTGAAGTGACCGGCGGCTCGAATATCGGTATTGTCGAGTGCGCTGTGATGGGCTATGCCGTCATAGCTCCATTGCGCAAACGCACCAACATGGTCGTAGATGCGTCCTGCGTAAAAAAGACTGCCTTGCTGGACCGCAAGCCCCCCGTTTCTGACGAAATCATAGTTCGTTTGGTCGATAGTCCGCGTGTTGGTCTGTGAAACTTGCAACATCGCAGATAGCGGGACGGTGCCATAGTTCGATAACGTATATCCCGTCATCTTGAAGTATCGCCCGAACGGTGTGAGTTCAGGAAAACTGACATGGCACGCCACGCAAGACATCCCCGTCTGACGCGCAAACGCAGGTACCGCGATCGCCGGTCTGGTGCATATTGTCATTAGACATACGAGTACCCAGACGATCTGAGTGAGGCCAGTCGAATGCCGTTGCATTGAACCCTCCTTGACTCGCGATATCTTCGGATTTCCTGCACTATAAGCGCCAGCGGTTTTTTAAGCGTTAATCTAAATCAACGTTTTCGATCTGGGCGCGTTGATTTTCTATCGAATCCCTATGGGCTACAAGATTTCGTCGCGGGTCAGTCCCACATTGATGAATCGATCCTGCGCCGGAACTCGCGTGGCGAGCGGTACGGCAGCGCACTAACGGTTAGCCGCTTAGCGCGCACAACCACACCAGAATGCGACCGCTTCGAACTCGGCGATCGATAAAAAAATGGCGCCGCGAACCTTAAGTCCGCGGCGCCATAGCGCAGTGCTTCCCGCATTACGGTCCAACCAACGTACCGTAACGCGCCATCAAACTTACATCTGCACTGTGTCGGCGACTTCCTTGAAGTCTTCAATTTGGTCGAAGTTCATGTACTTGTAGATCTTGTCGCCGTCGGTGGCGAGCACGCCCATGTCGGCCATGTACTCTTCCCTGCTCGGAATCTTGCCCAGACGCGAGCAGATCGCCGCCAGTTCCGCCGAGCCGAGATACACGTTCGTGTTCTTGCCCAGACGGTTCGGGAAGTTGCGGGTCGACGTCGACATGACCGTTGCACCTTCGCGCACCTGTGCCTGGTTACCCATGCACAGCGAACAGCCCGGCATTTCCGTACGCGCACCCGCCGTACCGAACACGCCGTAGTGACCTTCTTCGGTCAACTGCTTCTGGTCCATCTTCGTCGGCGGGGCCACCCACAGCTTGACCGGAATGTCGCGCTTGCCTTCGAGCAGCTTCGATGCCGCGCGGAAGTGACCGATGTTGGTCATGCACGACCCGATGAACACTTCGTCGATCTTCGCGCCGGCCACGTCCGACAGGGTCTTCACGTCGTCCGGATCATTCGGGCAGGCCACGATCGGTTCGTGGATGTCGGCCAGATCGATCTCGATGACCGCGGCGTACTCGGCATCCGCGTCCGGCGACAGCAGTTGCGGATCGGCCAGCCACTGCTCCATGGCCGCGATGCGGCGTTGCAGGCTGCGCGGATCCTGGTAGCCCTGCGCAATCATCCACTTCAGCAGCGTGACGTTGCTGTTGAGGTATTCGATGATCGGTTCCTTGTTCAGGTGCACCGTGCAACCGGCGGCCGAACGTTCGGCGGAGGCATCTGAGAGTTCGAACGCTTGCTCGACCTTCAGATCGGGCAGGCCTTCGATTTCGAGCACGCGGCCGGAGAAGATGTTCTTCTTGCCCTGCTTGGCGACCGTCAGCATGCCTTGCTTGATGGCGTACAGCGGAATCGCGTTAACGAGATCGCGCAGCGTGACGCCCGGCTGCATCTTGCCCTTGAAGCGCACGAGCACCGATTCCGGCATGTCCAGCGGCATCGTGCCGGTGGCCGCGGCGAAGGCGACCAAACCCGAGCCTGCCGGGAAGCTGATGCCGATCGGGAAGCGCGTATGCGAGTCGCCGCCGGTACCGACGGTGTCCGGCAGCAGCATGCGGTTGAGCCACGAGTGAATCACGCCGTCGCCCGGACGCAGCGCAATGCCGCCGCGCGTGCTGATGAAGTTCGGCAGGGTCTGGTGCGTCTTGACGTCCACCGGCTTCGGATAGGCGGCGGTGTGGCAGAACGATTGCATGACGAGATCGGCCGAGAAGCCGAGGCAGGCCAGATCCTTGAGTTCGTCACGGGTCATCGGACCGGTGGTGTCCTGCGAGCCGACCGAGGTCATCTTCGGTTCGCAGTACGTGCCCGGGCGGATCCCCTGGCCTTCGGGCAGACCGCAGGCGCGGCCGACCATCTTTTGCGCCAGCGAGAAGCCGCGGCCGTTGTCGACCGGTTGCTGCGGCAGACGGAACAGGGTCGACGCGGGCAGGCCCAGCGCTTCGCGCGCCTTGGCCGTGAGGCCGCGGCCGATGATCAGCGGAATACGGCCGCCGGCGCGCACTTCGTCGAACAGCACGTCGGACTTGACCTGGAATTCGGCGATCACTTCCCCGTTCTTGAGGGCCTTGCCTTCGTACGGGCGCAGTTCGACCACATCGCCCATTTCCATCTTCGACACGTCGAGTTCGATCGGCAGCGCGCCGGCGTCTTCCATCGTGTTGTAGAAGATCGGGGCGATCTTGCTGCCCAGACACACGCCGCCGAAGCGCTTGTTCGGGATGAAGGGGATGTCTTCGCCCGTGAACCATAGCACCGAGTTGGTGGCCGACTTGCGCGAGGAGCCGGTGCCGACCACGTCACCCACATAGGCGACGAGATGGCCCTTTTCCTTGAGCGACTCGATGAACTTGATCGGGCCGCGCTTGCCGTCTTCTTCCGGGGTGATGCCGGGGCGCGCGTTCTTGAGCATCGCCAGCGCGTGCATCGGAATATCCGGGCGGGTGGTGGCGTCCGGTGCCGGCGACAGGTCGTCGGTGTTGGTTTCGCCCGTCACCTTGAATACGGTGATGGTCAGGCTCTGCGGCACTTCCGGACGGCTCGTGAACCATTCGGCGTCGGCCCAGCTTTGCAGCACCGCGCGGGCGTTGGCGTTGCCCTTGTCGGCCAATTCCTTGACATCGTGGAACTGATCGAACATCAGGAGCGTTTTCTTGAGGGCGTCGGCAGCCACGGTGCCGACTTCGGCGTCGGACAGCAGCTCGATGAGCGGCTGGATGTTGTAGCCGCCCAGCATGGTGCCGAGCAGTTCGGTCGCACGGGCGCGCGAGATGAGCGAGCAGGCGGTCTCACCCTTGGCGACGGCGGCGAGAAAACCGGCCTTCACGCGCGCGGCTTCGTCCACCCCGGCGGGCACGCGGTTCGTGATGAGGTCGAGCAGCGTTTCCGCTTCACCCGCCGGCGGATTGGTCAGCAGCTCGACCAGTTCAGCGGTCTGCTGTGCCGTCAGCGGCAGGGGCGGAATACCAAGCGTGGCGCGGGCGGCCACGTGAACACGATAGTTTTCGAGCATGAGAAGACCTGCTGGCAATTCGTTTCGGGGGGAGGGGTTCAGCCCTCCAGGGCGTTATCCAAGACTGCGTTTCCCGCGATTTTAGTCCTTATGTCCGATAAGATCAAACGTCTTATGTCTTATGTCTTATATAAGACGTTCCTGTGCTGCGTAAGCGAGCGTTTCAGTAGCAGCAGAGGGACAGGCGAAGACCTCCCCCGCCCCCGCCGCTTTCTTTGTCACCTTTTCGCCGTGGCGCGCGTCTAATAGGCGAACACGAACATCATCGTCAACCGCGTTCCCAACGGAGTCTGCCTATGCCACCGGCCATTGATGCCCGAACGGACGCCGATCTGCTCGCAAGCGCTCGCGCCGGCGACGCCACCGCCTTCGAAGCCATCATGCGGCGCAACAACCGCTTGTTGTTTCGCACGGCGCGTGGCGTGGTGTCGAACGATGATGAAGCCCGGGACGTCGTGCAGGAAGCTTACTTGCATGCCTTCACCCGCCTCGAGTCGTTTCGCGGTGAGGCCGCATTGAGCACCTGGTTGGCGCGTATCACGATCAACGTCGCCCTGACGGCGCAACGCAAGCAAGGCCGGATGGCTCGGAGGGAACTGGCGCTCGACTACGACGATCCGCCCGGCGACGATTCACAGGAGAACAGCATGGCTTTGCGCACCTCCAGCGGGGACTCGCCCGACGTCATGGCCGAGCGAAGCCAAGTGCGCGACATCCTGCAGGCGGCGGTCGAAAATCTGCCCGCGATTTACCGGTGCGTGTTCATCCTGCGAGCGGTCGAGGACATGAGCGTCGCCGAAACGGCCTACTGCCTGGATGTCAGCGTCGACGTCGTGAAGACACGGTTTCTCCGGGCTCGCACGATGCTGCGTCAGTCACTGGCCGAACAAGTGAAACCCTACCTGCAAAGTACTTTCAGTTTCGCAGGGGCGGATTGTGACGCGGTGGTTCATCACGTTCTCGGCGCTCTCCGCCTGCGCGGAATGGTCCGATCGCACTGACCGGGTTCGCTGGGGACTTTTCTGGGAGTAGGACACGGAGGTTCCATATCATGAAGATTGCAAGCATTCTCTTATCCGGCATGCTCGCCTGTGCGGCGCAAGCTGCCATGGCGCAGGGGGCCGCACCGAACGACGCCCAGATCGCATCCATCGTCGTCACGGCGAATCAGGTCGATATCGACGCCGGCAAACTCGCCGAGTCCAAGGCGGCAAGCAAAGACGTGAAAGCGTTCGCCAAGCGGATGGTCGTCGACCATACCGGCGTGAACCAGTCGGCCGTTGCCCTGGTCGAGAAGCTGAAAGTCACGCCTGAAGACAACCCCACCAGTCAAAGCCTGAAGACCGGCGGCGACACGAACATCCAGTCGCTGAAGGCACTCAAGGGGGCGAAATTCGATCACGCGTATATCGACCACGAAGTTGCCTATCACGAGGCGGTGATCGACGTGATGGACAAAACCCTCATTCCGAGCGCCAAGAACGACGAGTTGAAGGCGCTGTTGGTCAAGGTGCGGCCGGCCTTCGTCGCGCATTTGGACCACGCGAAACATATCCAAAGCGAACTGGCCAGCAAGTCCTATTACTAGACCATGCGACGACCATCGATCGCGTTGCTGATGGCATTGAGCCTGGGGATGGCGGTGGGCTCGGCGCAGACCGTTTGCGCCGAGCCGGCGGTCCACACGGTCACGATAGACAGCATGCAATACTCACCGCCGACTCTGACCGTCAAGGTGGGCGAGACGGTCGTGTGGGTCAACCGCGACCCTTTCCCCCATACGGTGACCGCGCAAACCGGGGACTTCGACTCTAAGGGCATCGCGCCCGGTGAGTCATGGCAGTTCAAGCCGACGAAGAAGGGAAACTTTCCCTACTTCTGTCGATTTCACCCAACGATGAAGGGCACGTTGCGGGTCGAGTAGGGGCCGTTGCCGGTCGATTACCGCCGCGCGGATCTTCTGCCGGACGACGCCAGTGAGAACGGCCTCGCCTCGGCCCCGTGCTGCGCCGCCGCCTGGCGAGCGGTGACGTCGGAAAAGGCGGCCGATGCGCCGATTACTCGAATACGACGAGGGTCTCGGGCGACGGTGGGAGGGGCGCGACACTTATCTTTGAAAAGCCGGCTTCGCGGCCCATCTCCTCGAGCTCACGCGCGGTGTATGCATCGCCTCGCGGCGTCGATCCGAGCATCATGAAGGAGAATGCCGCGGCGAAGGGCGGCGAGACGCGATCGTCGTCAGGCACGAACTCCACCGCGAGCACTCGCCCTCCGGCCCTGAGGCTCTTGCGCACTTTCGAGAGCAGTCCCACGCAGGTGGGCGGATCGAAGTGGTGCAGGAAATTCGAGATCAGAACAAGATCGAAGTCCGTTCCCCATTCGACGTCAAACGCGCTGCCCTCGATTGTCTGATAGCGCGCGCTTACACCGGCCGCGACAGCGTTCTCTTTCGCGACCTCCAATACCGCCTGCCAGTCGGTTGCCACAACGTCCGCCGCGGGAAAGGCGCGAGCGATCGCAATGCCAAAGACCCCATGCCCGGCGGCAATGTCGAGCACGCGCTTCGGTGCTTCCGGCCATGTGCCGACGTGCTCGGCCACCGCCCGCGCGGTTGGCGCCACAAAGGGCACCATGGCGCGCGCGAATTTCACCCAGACGGGGTTGTCAGGGGACATGTTGCCCAGCCCTACGGAGCCGCCGTTTCGAACGAACGCAACCGGATCCTCCAGCCACAGCGCCGTCATTTCGGGAGCCGCGAGAAAATCAGTAACGCTTCCCATCCAAGCCGGCGATGAAGTCGTAAGGAACGCTGCAGTCGACGGCGTCAACAGATACCGCCCCATCTGCTTCTGCAGCAGCCCCAGCACGGTCAGGTAATCGCACAAAATGCGAACGCCGCGCTCGGAGGCCTGCACGCGTTTCGCTATCGGCTCAAGTTCGCCTTTTTCATGCTCGATCGCGGTGAACAGATCGAGCGCGACGGCGGCTTTCAATGCAGCGGTCTTCTGATATCCGAGTAAGGCATCTACGAAGGCTTGCGGAGAGATGTCGTCCATGACCAAAGTCCTTTCGCGAAATACCGCTGCAAGCGGCCTTGCCGATGAGGACGGGCGGTCATACCCACAGGGCGACGGGCAGACGGCTCCGGGAATCTGTTCGAGTATAGGAAATTCGCTGCCAGGTACCAGCGTTTTAATTCCACGCGCGTCGACGAAACGCCAGCGCTGACCACAATGCGCGGCACGCAACGCCCGCTTATGTCGTCGTGCCGTCGCCCCGACGCGAGACCTCTCGAATCTCGACCCCGTCACGCACAATCGTTCCGTCGTGTTCCAGTTGTGCCAACGTTCGATAGAGGGTTTCATGGGCGATGCCGAGCGTGAAGGCCCACTGCATGAGCGTTCCGGGTGGTTTGAACCGTCCCTGGTCGTCGCACTCCAGCCGCAGGCAATGCAGCACACGCTCGCGAGGCGAGCGCAGTGTCAGACGTTCCGCGCGGGCACGGGTGCGCACGAGTTGCCGCGACAGCAGCCGGATCCAATCGATGGCGAACCCGGCATCACGCTGCAGACACGACAGCAGGGTCTTCGCTGGAAAGGCCAGCAATTCGCTCGCACTGCCGCTAAACGCGTCACAGTGATAGTGAGAACTGAAGAGGCTCGCCTCGGCCAGGAAATCGCCAGGCCCACCGGTTTGCAACGTGATGGATTCGCCGTGCGCTTCGTCACGTCGCAACAGCACCTGCCCCGTTTGAATCAGATACACCGACTCGACGCGCTGTCCGCGCTTGAACACATAAGTGTTCGCTTCGTACCGGCACAACCGGGCCGATTCGCGCAGTGCGTCCGGCCACGTTGGTGCACACGACACCGATCCGGGGGTGAGGGCGTCTGAGAGGTCGGCCATGCGTGTCCCGGTGGGTATGCGCGACTTACTTCGACATCGAAGCGTTCATCTGATGGTGGTGCATCATGCCGGGATCGTGTCGCGCCATGGCGTCATGACCATGATCGGACAACTGTGCGTCGAACCATGCATGCAGCGCGTCGACCACGCGCGGCTCGGTCGCGCGATAGACGATCTCACCGCCATTCGGCAAGTCGCGATAGCTGACCTTCAGTTCGCCCGGCGGGGCGTTCTGCAACACCTGTAGACCTGGCATGTCGTTGCCGTGAATCGTCTCGGGCGCCCCGAAGTTGCCCGCCGCGAATTGTCGCGCGATGACGGTCATATGCTCGCGGATCAGCGCGACCTGCTTCGGGTCGCGATGCTTTGTGACAACCTGCTGGACGCCGCCCGTGGTCGTTTTCGTAAAGACATGGGTCGTCGCGGCCAAGGAGAACGGCATCACCTCCGCCCCGTGCTGCGCCACCGTCGCCTGGCGCGCGGTGAGGTCGGCGAAGGCGGTCGACGAGAAAACGACGCCACCGAACAGGGCGGCGGTCGCGGCCCCAACTAACAACACTGAAGGGCGTTTCATGGATAACTCCAATCGAAAGTGCATTTGAAGTCTACCGGCGGCAAGCCACGCTGACTATGACTGAAATCATACGCTGCGCCTTACCGCTCGACTCGGTCAATACTGTGCGACGCCCCGGAAATATCGTCGCATTGTCATGATTGGGTGCGAGCCCGTTCCACCAGATGTTCGACCATTCGCTGCGCCGCGGGCGGTAACGTTTCAAAGTCGCGATAGCAGATGATGAAGCGTCGGCGAGCCCAACTGTCGGTCAGCGGGACCGTCTTGATCTTCATGCTGGATTGGTAGATCTCTCCGACTTCGGCGGGAATCACGCTGATGCCCAGGTTGGCGGCAACGACACGCAAAGCGGCATCGAAGCTCGACACCACCGCGCGATAGGTCACGGTCCGACCAACACTCGCGGCGGCTCGCTGCAACAGCGTGTGGACCGCCGTCGCCGGGGGCATGCCCACGTGGTCATAGTCCAACGATTCGTGAAACGACAGCGAGCGGCGCTCGGCCAACGGGTGCGCCGGATGCACCGCCAAGGCCAGCGAATCCTCGCGGTACGGCACCGCCTGCAAGCCGTCCAGCGCGACGTTGTCCCAACAGACGCCGACGGACGCGGCGCCCTCGCGAATGCGCCGGACCAGATCGACCGACAGCCGTTCCTCGACATCCACACGGATGTCGGCGTGGGCCGGGATCGACATGAAGTCGGAAATATCGTCCAACAGCGATTCCGCAATGGCCGACGCGGACGCACACAGGCTCACCCGCCCCTTCAATCCGCGCCCGAACGACGCCGCGTCCGACGCGATTCGCTCCATCGTGAACAACACGCTGCGTGCATTTTCCAGCACCGCCAGTCCGGCGGCCGTGGGCTGTACCCCACGCCGCGTGCGGGTCAACAGCGTCACGCCGATATCCGACTCCATCTGCGCAATTCGCTTGCTGATCGCCGACGGCTCGATATGCGCCTCGCTCGCCGCCCGTCCGATGTTGTTGTGGTCGCACACGGCCACAAACAAGCGCAAGGTCTTCAAATCAATGTCGCGCACAACGCCTCCTCGGTCCGCCTGATTCTGACATTCCTGAATGGAACGCCATAGCTGCCTTTTCTTCTCTTTATTTCCATTCAGGAATGACTAAAGTTAGCACAAAAGCCGGAGGTTCAGACCGGCACCGATAACTTTGGAGATGCCATGTCCCTGTATCCGCCGCGCGTCATGCTGCGCGAGGTTGGCATGCGCGACGGGCTGCAAAGCCTGTCCAGCGTGCTGCCCACCGAGCGCAAGATCGAGTGGATCGACGCCGCCTACGCCGCGGGTCTGCGCGAAATCGAGGTCGGTTCGTTCGTGCCCCCCGAGCGGCTGCCCCAACTCGCCGACACGCCCGCACTCGTAGCGCACGCGCGCACCCTTCCCGGCTTGTCCGTGAGCGCGCTGGTGCCGAACCTGAAAGGGGCCGAACGCGCATTGGCCTGCGGCGTCGACCGCTTGCTCGTCCCACTCTCGGCGAGCCACGCACACAGTCTCGCCAACCTGCGCAAGACGCCCGACGACGTCATCGCGGAGGTCGGGCGCATTCGTGCCGCCCGCGACGCCGCCGGCGTCGAAACGAAGATTGAAGGCGGCGTGGGCACAGCCTTCGGCTGCACGCTGCAGGGGGTCGTGCCGGAAGCCGAGGTAATGCGCTGTCTCGCCGCGCTGCTCGACGTCGGCGCCGACGACGTCAGCCTGGCGGATACGGTGGGTTACGCCGGCCCCGGCGCGGTGAGCCGGCTGTTCACGCAAGCGCGCAAGCTGGCCGGTGAGCGCCTGTGGTGCGGTCACTTCCATGACACGCGCGGATTGGCGCTGGCCAATGTGATCGCGGCACTCGGCACCGGTGTCGATCGCTTCGATACGTCCCTTGGCGCCATCGGCGGGTGTCCGCATGCACCAGGTGCCAGTGGCAACGCCGCCACAGAAGATCTGGCCTTCATGCTGGACGACATGCAAATCGCGACGGGGCTCGATATCGACGCGCTCCTCTCCCTCCGCGCACGCCTGACCACATGGCTGCCCGGTGAAACGTTCCACGGTGCGCTGGCGCGCGCCGGACGCCCCCTACTGACCGGCGCGCCGTGCACGACGCTGCCGAGCGCTGCCTGAGGATTGCCATGATGTCCCAAGAAAATCGCTTGCCGCTCGAAGGCGTGCGAGTCGTTGAGTTCACCCACATGGTGATGGGCCCGACCTGCGGAATGATTCTCGCGGACCTGGGCGCCGAGGTCATCAAGGTCGAGCCGCCCGGCGGCGACAAGACCCGCAAGTTGCCGGGGTTGGGCATCGGATTCTTCCGCGCCTTCAATCGCAACAAGAAAAGCGTCGTCATTGACATCAACACCGACGACGGCCGAGCGACGGCGGCCGACCTCATTGGCGCGTGCGATATCGTGATCGAGAACTTCCGGCCAGGCCTGATGGCGGCGTGCGGTCTCGATTACGCGACACTGTCCCGCCAACATCCGGGCCTCATCTACGTGTCGCACAAGGGCTTCCTGCCCGGGCCGTATGAGAAGCGTCTGGCGTTGGATGAAGTGGTGCAGATGATGGGCGGACTTTCCTACATGACGGGCCCTGTGGGCCGCCCGCTTCGCGCCGGTACGTCGGTCAACGACATCATGGGCGGCATGTTCGGTGCGATCGGCGTGCTGGCCGCCCTGCGCGAGCGCGATGCGACAGGCCGGGGCCAGGAGGTGCAGAGCGCGTTGTTCGAGAACTGCGTTTTCCTCAGCTCGCAGCACATGCAACAGTACTCGATGACGGGCGAAGCCCCGCCCCCGATGCCCGCCCGCGTATCGGCCTGGAGCGTCTACGACGTGTTCACGCTCGCCCACGACGAGCAGCTCTTCATCGGCGCGGTCAGCGACAAACAGTTCCTCAAGCTTTGCGACGTACTCGGCTGCCCCGAGTTCGCCGCCGAACCGCAATTCGCCACGAACGCCGACCGCGTCGCCGTGCGACCGCTTTTGCTGGAGCGACTCGGCGCCGTGCTTCGTCAACACGACATGCAAGTGCTAATGCCTCAACTCGAAGCGGCGGGCATTCCGTTCGCGCCGATCGTGCGTCCCGAACAGTTGCTCGACGATCCCCATCTTCGCGCCAGCGGCGGCATCGCGCCCATGGAGGCCGACGACGGCACCGTCACCGATGTCGTGCTGCTGCCGATCACGTTGGGTGGGCGCCGTCCCGGCGTCAGGCAGGCGCTGGCAAAAGTCGGTGAGCACACGCAGCAAGTCCTCGGGCGCCTGACTCGCAAGGTCGCCGCCTGACACAAGCGCACCTTCGCACGCTCGCGTCATCGCACCTCTGGCGAAGTCCGCCAGCGATACGCGCTTAAACGATGTCGCGGCGCCATAACAAAACCCATGCCGCGACGGACACTTTGGAGACAAGCATGACAACAGGTCTGACCGTGGGCGCACCGCCCACTGCTGAAAATCACGTTCCCGCCGACATTCACCCAGCCGCCGAAATTGCGGCCCGAATGGACCGGCTGCCCGTCACCGGTTATCTCTGGAAGCTCGTTCTGCTAATTTCGCTGGGCGGCTTCTTCGAAATCTACGACCTGATTTTCACCGGGTACATTGCGCCCGGCATGGCGAAGAGCGGCCTGCTGAGCGCCACCACACATTCGCTGTTCGGATTGCATGGCATCGCGGGTTTCATCGCCGCGACATTCGCCGGCTTGTTCGTCGGCACGTTCTGCTTCGGCGGGTTGCCCGACCGCTTCGGCCGCCGTGCCGTGTTCACGTATTCACTGCTGTGGTACTCGGCGTGTTCGGCCATCATGGCGCTGTCGAACTCACCGGAGTCGCTGATCATCTGGCGCTTCATCGCCGGGATCGGCGTCGGTGTGGAAATCGTCACGATCGACAGTTACGTGACCGAACTGATGCCACAACACATGCGCGGACGGGCGATGGCGTTCAACCAGATGGTCATGTTCGCGGCTGCGCCGGTCGCGGCACTGCTGTCCTACGGGTTGGTGCCGACAACCCTGTTCGGACTCGACGGATGGCGTTGGGTGGTGCTCGCGGGTTCGGTGGGCGCCGTGCTGGTCTGGTTCGTGCGACGCGCCGTGCCGGAAAGCCCGCGTTGGCTCGCCATGAATGGTCGCGCCGACAAAGCTGATGCGATCGTCTCGCGTATGGAGCAAGCCGTGATGCGCGAGACGGGTTCGCCGTTGCCGGCGCCGGCTGACGTCGTCCAACTGCCGCCGCAACGCCGGGCAACGTTTGCCGAGCTGCTTCAGCCGCCGTACCGCTCGCGCCTGTTGATGTTGATCGCGTTCAACTTCTGTCAGGCCATCGGGTACTACGGATTCGCGAACTGGGTGCCGACGCTGCTGATCGGTCAGGGTATTACCGTGACGAAGAGCCTGCTGTATTCCTTCATCATCGCGTTCGCGCTACCGCTCGGACCGGCGCTGACTCTCCTCTTCGCCGACAGAATCGAGCGCAAGTGGCTCATCGTCGGCTCCGCTGCGGCCGTCGTGGTATTCGGACTTACGTTCGCCCGCTTGACCAGCGTGCCGGGGCTGATCGTGTGTGGCATCGTGATCAGCCTGTTCGGCCAGATCATCTCGGTGTGCTATCACGCCTATCAGGCCGAGCTTTTCCCGACGGCGATTCGATGCCGCGCCAACGGGATCGTGTATTCGGCCAGTCGGGCGGGCGCCATGCTTTCCGGCTTCCTCATCGCGGCATTGCTGCGCGACTTCGGGGTGCCCGGCGTCTTTGCCGGCATTACGGTCTGCATGCTGGTCGTCATGATTTCCATCGGGGCTTTCGGGCCCAAGACGAACGGCATACGTCTGGAAGCGCTGTCGCACTGACGTTGATGTTTCCCCGTTGATGGCCGGGCAATAAGGCGTACGATTCCCATTGCGTCCCGGTCGCCCGACGGGGACCGGGCAGGCCCATCGCGCAGGCGATGGGTTACCGAGAGGACTCCGTCGATGGGTACGCCTTCCCAGGTCATGTCATCTGCCGTTCATCACGAAGCGGATGACCCGCTGCCGCCCACCGACCCTACGAAAGGGCTGACCGCCCACGCGGCGCAGGATCGGCTGCAACGGTTTGGCGCCAATGTCATCGAGGATGTGCAGCGCCCCGCCTGGCGCCAGTTCGCAGGCAAATTCTGGGGGCCGGTGCCGTGGATGCTGGAAGCGGTCGTTGTGCTTCAAGTAGCGCTGGGCAGACCTCAGGAGGCCCTCGTCATCCTGTTTCTATTGGCCTTCAATGCGGCCGTCGCGTTTGTCCAGGAACGTCGCGCCAAGGACGCGCTGGCGCTGCTGCGTCGCCAGTTGCAAGTCAGTGCGCGCGTGATGCGCGACGCGCAATGGATGCGGTTATCGGCCACCCAACTCGTGCCGGGAGATGTCGTCCACGTGCGCGCCGGCGACATCGTGCCCGCCGACCTCAAGTTGTTCGACGGCACCGTATCGCTCGATCAATCGGCGCTCACGGGCGAGTCGCTGGCCGTTGGCGCCGGTCCGGGGCAGCCGGCTTATACCGGGTCGATCGTGCGTCAGGGGGAAGGCAGTGGCGAGGTCACTGCCACCGGGGCACGTACTTACTTCGGCCGGACTGCTGAACTGGTGCGCACCTCGAATGCACCGAGTCACATGCAGCGCACCATTTTCGCGATCGTCAAACGCCTCGTCGCGTTCGACGCCGTGCTGGTCGTCCTGGTGATTCTCTACGCTGTGACGCACGGACTTCCCATGACGGAGACGGCGATCTTCGCGCTGCTGCTGCTCGTGGCGTCCGTGCCGGTCGCGCTCCCTGCCACCTACACGTTGGCCACCGCGATGGCGAGTGCCACGTTGGCCAAGCAAGGCGTGCTGGTCACGCGATTGCCGGCGGTTGAAGAGGCTGCGGCGATGGACACGTTGCTCTCCGATAAGACTGGCACGCTGACGAAGAACGAGTTGTCGGTCGCGAAAGTGACCGCCTTCGAGGGTTTCGATGACATGGCCGTGCTGCGCGCGGCCTCGCTGGCGAGCGACGATGCTTCGCAAGACCCCCTGGACCTCGCTATTCTTGCGGCCCATCGTGGCCAACCCGGTGCGCAAGCGCTGCCGGTGCGCAAAGCCTTCCGCCCTTTCGATCCCGCGACGCGCTTCAGTGAGGGGGTCTATCTCGTGGATGGCACCGAATGGTATGCGCTGAAGGGCGCGACCCGTGCCGTGCTGGCACAGTGCAGCGTGTCGCCTGCGCAACCCGATGCGATTGCCGAAGCGGAGCGGCTGTTGGAGGGCGCCGGCGCGCGCGTGCTGGCTGTTGCGCAAGGGGGCGCTGGCGCTATCCGGATGGTCGGCCTCGTAGCGCTATCGGACCCGCCCAGAGAAGATGCCCACGATCTCATCGTCAAGCTGGGCAACCTTGGGGTGCGGGTGTGCATGGCCACAGGCGACGCGCTGGAAACGGCGAAGGCCATCGGACAACGGCTTGGCCTTGGTGCGCGCGTATGCTCCGCGCATGCCGAGGATCTGCGTCACCCCGAGCAATGCGACATCTTTGCGCGCGTGTTGCCTGAAGAGAAGCATGCCATCGTTGCCGCGCTACAAACGGCAGGACACGTGACCGGCATGACCGGGGATGGCGTGAACGATGCCCCCGCGTTGCGTCAGGCGGAACTCGGCATCGCCGTCGCCAGCGCGACCGACGTGGCCAAGGCGGCGGCAGGCGTCGTGCTGACCGATCCAGGTCTCGAGGGCGTATTGTCGGTGGTCGCGGCGGGACGGGAGGTGCATCGTCGCATGCTGACGTACATCCTCAACAAAGTCGTCAAGACGCTGGAAATCGTCGTGTTCCTGACGCTCGGTCTGTGGTTCACGCACGGCTTCGTGATCTCGTCGCCGTTGATCGTGCTTCTGCTGTTTGCGAATGACTTTGTCACGATGAGTATCGCCGCCGACAGGACACTGCCGGCAAGCCGACCGCAGCGCTGGCAAGTAGGACAACTCATCAGTGCGGCAGCCGTTCTGGCGGCGGTGTCGCTCGTGTTCTCACTGTCGCTCTATGCGACGACGCGCAGCCGGCTCGGATTGGATCCTGCGCAGATGCAGACGCTGGTATTTCTCCTCTTGGTCTTTACGACGCAGGCCAACGTCTATGTGCTGCGCACCGACGGGCGAATCGGATCGTTGGCGCCCAGCCGGGTCCTCGTGGTGGCGAGCGTGAGCGCCGTGTCCATCGTCAGTGGCATGGCCGCGAGTGGAACGTTGATGGCGGCTGTGCCGATAACGCTTATCGGCATGCTCCTGGTCGCCGTGACCGTGTTCGCATTCGTTCTGGATGCGATCAAAGGCGTTGTGTTCAGGCACAGCCGTCTCGTCGAGCGGTAGAGAAGTCGTCGTTTCGTGCACCGAACCGCACTCACGCGCGTGTGACGAAAGACCGAGGGGCAACGCGCGATCGCGCTAAGGGTTCGCTAAGGCAGCGCGCCTACGATCAATGTGAAGGTTGCGCGATGGCTGAGTCATCGCCCCTTCACACCCATCGTCACCCTTAGGAGTTCGATCATGAAGACCTCATATGTTGCTGCGCTCGTCGCCGTGGCGGGATTGCTTGGTGCGGTACAGATCAACGCTCAAGCGGCGCAAAGCCAATCCGCGATGCCCAGCGGTGCTCAGTCCTCTTCGCCCACCCGTGCGCAGGTGTATGCGCAACTCGTGAGCGCGGAAAAGCATGGGCTGTTGCAGCAAGGCGACACGGTCTATCCCGAGACCGCGATGAACCCACGTTCGCAGATGCACGTCACGCGGCTTGCCGTCGAGCAAAGCCTGAGCCGGGCCGAGCAGCACGGCTTGCTCACGCAGTCCCGTAACGCCTATCCCGTGGTTCACCTGACGGCCCGCACGCAAGCGGCATGGGCGCCGACGATGCAGGTCGCGAGCGAGTCGTCGATCGAGCGTGAGTATGCGCATCCGTAATCGTCACGCGGCGTCTGGCCGATCGATATTGACGATTCGGTCACGAAATGCGCACTTGCTAAGTCTTCGCTAAGTGTCGCGCCCCAGAATTCTGATCCATGGGGCACGGCGCTTGGCGACCGTGTCAGCCGGATTACGTTTTCAATCAGTGGCGAAGAGGCTTCGATGAAACAAACCATTACCCGTTACGATGCGGCATCCCGCTATCTGCACTGGCTTACTGCAGCCTTGTTGGCTGCGCAATTCGTTGTCGCCTTTGCGATGCCCGATATCACGCGCAACACGCCCGCCATCGGACTTGTCGCGTGGCATCTCTCGCTGGGCGTCACGATTCTGGGACTCACCGCGATTCGACTGGTGTGGTCGCGCTGTCGCAGCACGCCGACGAAAGACAAGAAGTCGATCTTGCACATGTTCGCGTCGGTTGCGCACAAGGGCTTGTATGCGCTGTTGGTGGTCGTGCCCGTCCTGGGCTGGATCAACGCGTCGGCGCGGGGCTACGGACTGAAGTTGCTGGGCGTGGTGCCGTTGCCCGCGTTGTCGACGCAGGGATCGTCTTTCGGCCACTCGATGGGCGACGTGCACTCGTTCCTTGCCTACGTGTTGCTTGGCGCGATCGGGATGCATATCTGTGCCGCGCTTTACCATCACTGGGTGCTGCGTGACGGCACCTTGCACAAGATGCTTCCCGTGCAGAACCAGCCGGAACCCAGCACGACCCGCTAACGGCCGGTTTGTCGCGCGACGCTGTCTGATCGCCGTCGCGCGACACGAATTTCCGCAGCAAACACATTCGCCCGCCCACCGTTCCCGGTGGTTGCGGGCGAATTCGTTTGTCGATACAAGCGGGCCTTCATGCGCCGCCACCATCACCGCCCCGAAACCGCGCAGATAACGACAGTTTCTAATGCGTGGCTAAGAGTGGGGGCATAGGCTTCGGTTTGCGCAATTTCCCGCGCCATTTTCGTAGCACGCTCATTTCAAGGAAGACGCCGCATGGAGCGCCTGAATGACACGTTGTTTCTCATGCTCAATGCATCGGCGTTACCCACGCCCCCGGTATTCGGCATGGCGGTTTTCTTTGCGCAGTACTTGATTCTGACGGTGCCTGTGGCAATGGGGCTGTTGTGGCTGCGCGCCGACGAGGCGCAGCGCCGGTCGCTGATTGCCGCCGCCATGGCCGGCGCCATCGGCCTCGCTGTCAATCAGGCGATTGGCTGGGTGTGGCAACATCCGCGCCCGTTTATCGTTGGCATCGGACACACCTATCTGGCGCACGCGGCAGACAGTTCATTTCCGAGCGATCACCTCACGCTGATCTGGTCCGTCGCCTGCGCGCTCCTGCCGGACAATCGAACCCGAACGGCGGGCATTGCCGTCGCACTGCTCGGCCTCCCTGTGGCCTGGGCACGCATCTTCCTCGGCGTGCATTACCCGATGGATATGGCGGGATCGGCAGTTGTTGCAGGCATTTCCGCTTGGCTTGCCACGCGGCAAATGCGCTGGCTTCGAACAGCCGCCTACCGTCTGGCCATGGCGATTCACCGGAAGCTTTTCGCACGTTTGATCGAACGTGGATGGGTTCGGGCATGAGCCACATGCCGTGTGACGGACTAAGGGTGAGCTAAGCGTCTTGTTGGACACTTCACATGTTATCTAATGAACCCGGAGGCAAGCATGAATCGTATCAATGCATCTAGCCCGGCATGGTTAAACAAAGTGCCTGAAGTGACCTTGACGTTCTGGCTCATCAAGATGATGTCAACGACGGTCGGAGAGACGGCGGCCGACTTCTTGAACGTCAATCTCGGGTTCGGATTGACCGGTACGTCTGCCGTGATGGGCTTGCTTCTGGCGATCTTCCTGGGACTGCAAATCAATGCGCGCCGATACATCCCATGGCGCTATTGGAGCACCGTCGTATTTGTCAGTGTTTTCGGAACGCTCGTCACCGACAACTTGAGCGACAACCTTGGCGTACCGCTTGCCGTGTCGACGCTTGCGTTTTCGGCCGCGTTGCTCACGACATTCGGGATTTGGTATGCGAAGGAGCGGACCTTGTCGATTCATTCGATCGACACGATGAAACGTGAGCTTTTCTATTGGACCGCGATTTTGCTCACCTTCGCACTGGGCACGGCAGCGGGCGACTGGGTGGCCGAAGGTCTCAATCTTGGGTACGCGAATTCCGCTTTGATGTTCGGTGCGCTGATCGGCCTGGCTGCCATTGCGAGATTTGTGTTCCAGCGCAACGCTGTCACCACGTTCTGGATCGCCTATATCCTGACTCGCCCGTTCGGCGCCTCGTGTGGTGATCTTCTGTCGCAACCCATTTCCAATGGTGGTCTGGGCCTGGGTGTTGTCGGCACGAGCGCCGTATTCGTTACGGCAATCATAGCGCTGGTCCTGTATCTCTCCATTGCCGAGCGCAATGCAGCGCGTCAGCAAGTCTGAATTCTCTAGGACACTTCCAACCGTGAATACAACCGTACAGAAAACACTTAGCAAGGTCCCCGAGGTCACCCTCTTGTTCTGGGTGATCAAGATCGCCGCCACGACCCTGGGCGAGACCGGAGGCGATGCCGTCTCGATGTCGATGAATCTCGGCTACCTTGTCGGCACCGCGATCTTCGCGGTGGTGTTCGCCATTGCCGTCTCGGCGCAGATTCGTGCCAAGGCATTTTCGCCCGCGTTGTACTGGGTGACGATCATTGCCACGACGACGGTCGGCACCACACTCGCGGACTTCGCCGATCGGTCGCTTGGCATCGGCTACGCCGGAGGCTCGTCGATCCTGCTCGCCTTGCTGCTTGGCTCTCTGTGGCTCTGGTACCGAACGATGGGCTCCGTGTCCGTGCATTCGATCCACTCGCCCAAGGCCGAAGCGTTTTATTGGGTTACGATCATGTTTTCCCAGACGCTGGGCACCGCATTGGGTGACTGGACGGCGGACACCGCGGGGCTCGGCTATACGGGCGCGGCCGTGGTGTTCGGCGCGCTCCTGTTGATTCTCGTCGGTGCGTATTTGTGGACACGCACGTCGCGCACGTTCCTGTTCTGGGCAGCGTTCATCCTGACGCGTCCGCTGGGTGCCGTTGTCGGCGATTTTCTGGACAAGCCGGTCAGCGCCGGTGGGCTTGCCCTGAGCCGGTACTCGGCGTCGTTTGCCCTGCTTGCATTTATTCTGACGAGTCTGCTCTTGTTCCGGCAACGCGCCGCGGCGAAAGCGCATTGATCCGTCGCTAGAAAGGAAATGACATGCGCATCTTGCTCGTCGAAGACGATCCAATGATCGGCAGTGTTGTTCGCGATTCGCTCAAGGATGCGACATTCGCCGTGGATTGGGTGACCGACGGGCAGGCGGCGCTGGCGGCAGCCGACTGCCAGCATTACGACCTGGTACTGCTGGATCTGGGCCTACCGGGCAAAGACGGTCATGCGGTGCTGCAAAGCCTGAGATCGCGAGGGCATCAGGTTCCCATCATCATTGTCACGGCGCGCGATACACTGCCGGAACGATTAAAGGGCCTCGACGCCGGCGCTGACGACTACGTGCTGAAGCCTTTCGAGATGGCGGAATTGCTCGCCCGCATCCGGGCCGTCATGCGGCGTCAGGCGGGACAGGCGCTGCCGGTCATGTCGAATGGCATCGTCACCCTCGATCCGGGCACCCGGCAAGCCCATACGTCGGACGTTGCACCAGTGCAATTGTCGAATCGGGAGTTCGCGTTGCTGCAGGCGTTGCTGACGCGGCCCGGGGCCATCCTGTCCAGAAGCGATCTGGAAGACCGGATTTACGGGTGGGGGGACGAGGTCGAGAGCAATGCCATCGAATTTCTCATTCACTCGCTTCGCAAGAAGCTCGGCTCGAGCATCATTAAAAACGTGAGGGGAGCGGGATGGATGGTATTAAAGGGCGATTGAGCGATTCCATTCGCCTGCGCCTGAGCCTGTGGCTCTCGGTGGCGATCCTCGTCTTTGCCGTGATCGCCGGGGTCATTTCGTTCGCCGCAGCGTTCGACGAAGCCCATGAACTGCAGGACGATGTGCTGCGTCAGGTCGCGGCCCTCGTCGACAACAACCATCTGCAGACCAGCGAATTTCGCAATCTCCAGGCGCCTCAGGCGCCACAGGCGAGCGGTGAGGAGGCACGCGTGGTCGTTCAGCCGCTCGGGGTGGCAACGCGTCCGGGTGCGGGCGACGGCGACGACAAGCTGCCGCTGTCGCTGCCGGTGACGATGGCCGACGGCCTGTCGACCGTCACCGTGGGCAAAGAGCCGTATCGGGTGCTGGTCAAGACACTGCAATCCGGCTCACGTATCGCGGTGGCGCAAGAGACGGACGTGCGCGACCAGATCGCCCGGACCAGCGCGATCCGGACCATCATGCCGCTCGTGGCATTCGTTCCCGTGTTGCTGCTGGTGGTCGGTTGGCTGGTGCGCAGGATATTCCGGCCGGTGGCGAGCCTGTCGAGCGAGATCGACAGGCGTCAATACAGCGAGCTGCATCCGGTGTCGACCGAGCATCTGCCGAACGAGATTCGTCCGTTTCTGCGTGCTATCAACAACCTGTTGTCGCGCGTGTCGACGTCGGTCGACGCGCAGCACCGCTTCGTGGCCGACGCCGCGCATGAATTGCGCACGCCGTTGACGGCGCTTTCGCTTCAGGCAGAGCGCCTTGCCGAGGCGGATATGTCCGCGACGGCCAGGGAGCGCCTGGTGGAATTGCGCCAAGGCATCGAGCGCGGTCGACACATGCTCGAGCATCTGCTGACGTTGTCCAGCGTGCAGGC
Organism: Pandoraea sp. B-6; assembly: GCF_000282835.1. NCBI lineage: Bacteria > Pseudomonadati > Pseudomonadota > Betaproteobacteria > Burkholderiales > Burkholderiaceae > Pandoraea > Pandoraea sp. B-6. The sequence continues at coordinate 46,820 of NZ_AKXS01000038.1, forward strand.
GACGCAGAGCGACGGGCATGCCGCCACCGATTCCGTTCTGCGGGTCTTCCGTCAAACGCTGGAAACGCTGTACCCGCTGGCCGAAGCGAAGGGAATCGACCTCGGCATCGAGGCGAGTGAGGACGCGTCGCTACCGATGAGCGAGGCGGACCTGAGCATGCTGATCAAGAACCTGGTCGACAACGCCATTCGCTATACGCCGGCCGGGGGGCGCGTGGACATGATGCTCTCGTCGGGCAAGGGACAGACGGTTTTGTGCGTCAAGGATACCGGTCCGGGGATCGCGCCGAAGGAGCGCGATCGTGTTTTCGATGCTTTCTACCGAGGGCTGGGCACCAGCGAAGTGGGGTCGGGCTTAGGGTTGTCGATCGTGAAGGCCATTGCAGAGAAGGCCGGCGCCGATGTGCGCCTCGCCTACGCGGATGAGGTCGCGCGAACGGGCCTGAGCGTGACCGTCGTCGTACCGGGCGCATCGACCAATGTGCATGAGGGGGGCGGGGCGTGATGGGCTTCTCCGACGTCTACGAGAAGCGGCTCCATTTCGTCTTCGAGGCGAGCCTGTGGATAAAGGCGCTCTTCGCCCTTGCCGAGATCGTCGGCGGCGTCGTGGCGTACTTTATCCCCCGGCATTTCCTGCTGTCGACCGTGCTTTGGGTGACGGGGAACGAAATTGCGGAAGATCCGCACGATGTCGTCGCCCGCTTTTTGCTGCATACGGTGCAGCATCTTTCCGTCAGCTCACAGAAGTTCGCGGCGGCTTACCTGCTCGCGCACGGCGTGATCAAGTTATGGCTGATCATTGGCTTGCTGCGCGACAAGCTCTGGTATTTCCCCGTTTCGATGGTCGCGTTCGCCCTGTTCGTCGCCTACCAACTCTACCGATTCACGTTCACCCATTCGCCTTGGCTGCTGGTCCTCTCGGCACTCGACATTGCCATCATTGCACTGACGTGGCACGAATATCGCCTCTCGAAGACGCTCCATGCGCGTGGGAACGCCGGAACCGTCACGCGCAGCTAACGGCCTCCGGGCGTCAGTGAAACAGGCTCGTAAAACAAAAAGGCAGACGAACTCGCGTTCATCTGCCTTTTGAATGCCTGGTGCCCAGGGCGGGACTCGAACCCGCACGCCTCTCGGCGCTACCCCCTCAAGATAGTGCGTCTACCAATTCCGCCACCTGGGCAGGGGACGGCGATTGTAACGGGAAAATCGAGTTTTGTGAACGGCCGTTATAGCCCCTCAGGCCGCCCGACGCTTCGTCGACCCCACGACCGACAACGACGGCGCGTGCGGCGCCGCGTGCTGCCCATCGCGCAGACGGAAGCGCGCCACCGTCTCCGCCAGCATACGAGCCTGCTCGCTCAGCATGGCCGACGCGGCCGCCGATTCTTCCACCAGCGCGGCGTTCTGCTGTGTGGCCTGATCCATCTCCGAGACCGAGCGGTCGATCTGGCTGATGCCCGTGCTCTGCTCGGTCATGGCGCCGTTGATCTCGCTCACCAGACGCTGTACGCGCGTAATCCCGTCAACGATTTCGTTCATCGTGGTGCCTGCCGCCTGCACCCGTTCCGTACCGCTCTTGACGTTCTGCACCGACGTCTCGATCAGCGTCTTGATTTCCTGAGCGGCCGCCGCACTGCGTTGGGCCAGCGTGCGAACCTCGCCCGCCACCACGGCGAAGCCGCGTCCCTGCTCGCCGGCACGTGCAGCCTCCACCGCCGCGTTGAGCGCCAGGATGTTGGTTTGGAACGCAATCCCGTCGATCACGCTGATGATTTCCGTGATGCGTTCCGACGACTGCGTGATGGCCGCCATGGTGCCGACTGCATCGGTGACCACCTGACCGCCACGCGCGGCGGCGGCGCTCGCATCGTTGGCCAGGCGCGTGGCATGCTCGGCGGTCTCGGCCGTCTGCTTGACGCTGGACGTCATCTCCGTGAGCGCCGACGACGTCTCCTGCAACGAGCCCGCCGAAGCTTCCGTACGCTGCGACAGATCGCGGTTGCCCATCTCGATCTCGCTGGTGGCCGATGTCATCGACGACACGCCCGAGCGCACGTCGAGCATCACCGAGCTGATCTTGTCGACGAATGCGTTGAACGACTTCGAGATTTGCGCCACCTCGTCCTGCCCGATGACATCGAGACGCTGCGTCAGGTCACCGTCGCCCGAGCCGATGGTGTCCATGGCGTCGCGCACGATCGACAGACGCTTGAACGCGCGCGACGTAAAGATGGAGGCAATGACCAGTGCGATCAACGTCAATATCACGAGCGTGATGCCTGTTGCGTCCAGCACGTGCGTCAGGCCCGCTGTGGCTTCCGTGCGGTCGAGCGCCACCACCAGATACCAGTCCGTGCCCGGAATGCGCTTGGCCTTGAGCAGCTTGGGTGCGCCGGAGAGTTCCATCGCGACCGGTGCGGCGCCGTCGGCAGCCATGCCCGGCAGCGAGTCGGCGGTGAGCGCGGGCGCGACGTCCGTCGACGGCTTGAGCGAGAACTTGTTATCCGGGTGAGCGATCACCTGACCGTCGCTCGCCACCACCAGCGCGAGGCTCGACGGCGTGGGATGCACCGCCTTGATGATGTCCTGCACACCAGTGAGCGCCACGGCGCCGCTGACCACGCCGGTGGTCTGGCCGTCACGCAGGATCGGCGCGGTGAAGGCGACATACGGAATGCCCGTCGACGAATCGCCATACGGCTTGGTGACGGTGAGCTTGCCTGCCGCCAGGGCGCTCTTGTACCACGGACGCGCCGTCGGGTCGTAGTCCGGCGGCGTGGGCGCGGTGGAGAAGAATGTCTTGTCCGACCAGCCGATGCTCGTGATCGGGAAGTCGTTGGTCTTGCCCATGAGCTTCACGAGCCCGGCCGGATCTCCTTTCTCGACGACTTGCGACGTCGCCACGACCGCCTGCGCTTTGTCGGCGGACCAGCGCTCGATGGTGCCGGCATTCCCATTGGCCACGGCCGACAGCGTGTCGGCGATGCTCGACATCATGCTGTCACGCACGATGACGTAAGTCGTGATGCCAGAGAGAATCAGCGCGCCCACCACCGTCAGGCAGGAAATGAGCAGAATCCGGGTTCGCAACGAAGTGACTTTCATGAGCTTTCATCGGTAGGCCCGCGTGCGGACCGTTGAATGGGGGGGCGACGGGCCAGGCGGTGCCACCTGCGCCATCGCATTGATACATTGCAGCATTACTCTCTGCGCTTACGGCTGGGGGAGGCCGAAACTTTAATGAGTGCGGATCAATGAGCGCATGAGTGCGCCTTGCGGCCCACGGCAGGGCGAGCGGGAATTCAGCGGGTGCTGGGGCGCGTGAGATCGGGGAAGCCGAGCGTTGTCGCGTGGCAACCGTCAGCCAGCGCATCGTCGTGGGTCGAGAAGAAGACGCAGCAATCCTTGCCGAGGGTCGTGAACCAGTCGATCAGCACGGCGCGCGAGGCGGCATCGAGTCCGCCACTGGGTTCGTCCGCGAGAATCACACGCGGGCTGCCGAAGTGCGTGGCGGTCAAATAGTATTTTCGACGTGTGCCGAGCGACATCTGGTCGAAGCGCTTTTCCATATGCGGCATCAGCCCGAACCGCTCGGCCAGATCGAGCACGCTGGCACTCACGTGCGTTTGCCTGTCGGCGGCGCGCTGTTCGAGAAAGCCACGTCCGGTTTGCGACGGCTCGCCCAGGCAGTCGAACGGCACCACGGCGAGCGACGCCTTGGCCTCGGCAGGGGCGTCGCGCATGGCATGTCCGTCGATCCAGACCTGGCCGTCGTCCGGCACGACCGTGCCTGCGAGCATGCCGAGCAGCGTGGTCTTGCCGCCGCCCCCTTCGTCGCGCAGAGCAAAGCATCCGCGCTCGGCGCGGAAGCTCAGGTGCTGGAAAAGCGTGAAAGTGCCGAAGCGTTTGGCAAGATTCTCGAAACGAAGCATGGGCGTGTGACGGCTACTTCAGATAGGCCTTGATGACATGAAGCACGGGGGCCAGTTCGGCCTCGCGATGCGCCTGCTCGGACTCGTTGACGAGGTGATCGACGAGATGCCCCTCGATGACCGCGCCCATCAAGCCGTTGACCGCCCCGCGAATCGCCGCGATCTGCTGGAGAATCTCGATACAGTCGCCCTCTTCGTTCAGTTGCCGCTCCAACGCCTGCGCCTGGCCCTGAATGCGACGTACGCGTGCCAGCAACTTGTGCTTTTCCCGAATCGTGTGCACGGTCTGTCGCGCTCCTGTCTGTGTCGATCAAATGGCCGAAAATGTTAGCACGTACATACTAGGGGGCAGTATATCCCCGATTCGGCTTCCCGCGGATCGGAGGCGCGCCGCCGATTACTCGCCGATCAGAAACGGTGGACCGAAGCGCGTGGCGATGTGCTCCGTCGACTCGAACAATTCGCGCAGGACCTGACTCGTACACGTCGGCTGCACGTATAGATAGAACGCGACGTCGGGCAAGCGCGGCAGGCCGTCGGCTTCAGAGAGCACGCGCATGTTCGCATCGAGAAGCTCGGTGGTGCGAGCTGTCACCCCGAGGCCCGCGCTGATCGCCGCCCTGATGCCGGTCAGTGTCGGCGAGATGAAGCTCGTGCGCCAGGCGATGCCCGCCGCGTTGAGCCGCTCGATGGACAGGCGGCGAAACAGGCTCAGTTCGTCGGCCATCACCAGCGGCACCGGCGCGGACGAATTGAAGATGAAGTCGTCTGCACAGATCCACACCATCGGCGAAGTGCGCAGCTTGATGCCGGGGAAGGCTTCGTCGTAGCGCGTCGAGATCGCCAGATCCAGCTCCTTGTCGCGCAGGGCGTCCATCAAATGCGGGCTGCGGCCGACGATGATCTCCAACTGCAATTCCGCCGAGAGTTTCGATAACCGTCGCAACATGCTCGGCAGAATCGAGTCGGCCACGTCGTGCGGCGATCCAATGCGCAGCTTTTCCACCGGTCCGCGCGTTTGCATGACCTGTACGGCCTGGTCGTTGAGCGCCAGGATCTTGTTCGCATAGGCCACGAGTCGCACGCCATCGGCGGTCATCGCCTTCTGCCGGCCCTGCTTTTCGAACAGCGCGCACCCCATCTCCTGTTCGAGCCGCTGCATCTGCTGGGTGATGGCAGACTGGGTGCGTCCCACGCGCGTGGCGGCTGCCGCAAACGTCTCGTGCTGCGCAATCGCCACGAAAGTGCGCAACAGGTCGATATCCAGATTTCGCATGACGGTTCTGCGCCAATACTTCAGGCGCGCTAATGTTTAAGGGATAAAAATTAAATTGTTCTCGGGGATTTTGGTCGATAACCTGCCTGACACTCAAGCAATATTTATGTAATCGGGCGGAAGCCGGCGTTGACCGGTCCCTCGATCATCGATTCGCCCTTCGGTCGAACTCAAGGAGACTCAGGATCATGTGGCAACGACACTTTGCAGCGGCGCTGTTCGCGACACTCGCCATCACGGGCGTCGCACACGCTGACCAACTGGCCGACATCAAGGCGCGCGGCACGCTTGTTTGCGGCACGCAGAACGCCAGCGAGCCGTATGCGTTTCCCGACGCGGCCACGCGCAAGATCGTCGGATTCGACGTTGACGTGTGCAACGCGATCGCGAAGGGGTTGGGCGTGAAGCTCGAACACCGTGCGCTGTCGACCGACGCCCGCATCCCCGAACTCAAGACGCATCGCGTCGACGTGCTGGCCGCCGCCGTTGCCTGGATGCCGGCCCGTGCCGCTCAGGTCGACTTCAGCGACCAGTACTTCGTTGCCCCGATTCGCGTGCTGGTGCGCGCCGACTCGCCGGTGCAGACGCTTGATCAGCTCGCGGGCAAGAAGATTGCCGCGTCCGAGGGGTCCAGCTCGGCCGCCGTGTCGGTCACGCGTCTGCCCGATTCGAACCTGCTCACCTTCCACGACATTTCGTCGGCGTTCCTCGCGCTGCAGCAAGGTAAGGTCGAGGGGCTGGTGGCGGGCCAACTGATTCTGGCGCGCTTCGCCAACGAAGCTGCCGCCAAGGGCGGACAGCAATACCGACTGCTCACCAAGTCGGTCTTCGAAGAACGTTGGGGCGTGGTGACCAACAAGAACGAACCCGCTTTGCTCGCCGCCGTGAACAAGATTCTGGTCGACTACGACAAGTCGAATGGTTTGCAGGACAGCTTCGACAAGTGGCTCGGCAACAAGTCGGTCTACAAGTTCACGCGCGACTATAAGGTCGAGCCGATCAAGGTGCAGTAAGCGAGACGCGGCGTAATGTTCGATCTTTCGTTTCTGCTCGAAGACGGCTACCTGAAGCTGTTTCGCGACGGGGTGCTGACCACGCTCCAACTGTTCGTGGTCTCGGGACTCCTGGCGATCGTGGTGGGCGTGGTGCTCACCACGCTGCGCGCCCTGCCGGTCAAGCTCTTCAAGGGCTTCGTGATCGTGGTGGTGGAATATCACCGCAACGTGCCGGTGCTGGTGCAGATTCTTGTATGGTACTTCGGCGTGCCGCAACTGCTGCCTGAAGGCCTGCGCGACTGGATCAACGCGGGCAACACCGAGTTTGTCTTCGCAACGCTGGCCCTGGCGCTCAATGCCGGCGCGTTCATCTCCGAAGACCTGCGCTCGGGGCTGCGCGCGATTCCGCACACGCAGCAGGAGGCCGCGTGGTCGATCGGTCTCACGTACTTGCAGTCGTTCCGTTATGTCGTGCTGCCGCAGGGTATTCGCGTGGCGACGCCCGCGTTGCTCAATCAGGCGCTGTTGCTCTTCAAGAACAGCTCGCTGGCAATGGCGATTGGCGTGCACGAACTGATGTATCGCACGCGTCAGATCGACAACCTGACGTTCCGCACGTTCGATGTGTTCATGGTAGCGACGATCCTGTATCTGATCGGCACGCTGGCCTTGATGGCGCTCTCCGAGCACGTTGCCAAACGCCGTACGGCACCCTCGGGAGTTTGAGACGATGTACGAGATCCTGCATGACTATCTCGCGCTGTTCCTCGTCGGGAGCTGGCCCAACGGCCCGCTTGGCGGCGTGGCGATCACGCTCATTCTCTCGGCGCTCGGGCTGGTGATGTCGTTTCCCATCGCGGTGGTGATCGGCATGGCGCAAGTCTCGCCGCTGCGCTGGCTGCGACGTGCGGCCGGTGTATGGACGCGACTGGTGCGTGGCATCCCGCTGCTGATGATCATCTTCTGGGCGTACTTTGCTGTGCCGCTGCTCGTGGGCGCCGAGGTATCGGCATTCACGACGGCCGTGTGCGCGATCATCGTCTACGAGAGCGCCTTCCTGTCGCAGATCGTGCGTGCCGGCCTCGAAGGCCTGCCGCGCGGCCAGATGGAAGCGGCGCGCTCGAACGGGCTGTCGTGGCTGCAAAGCATGCGTTACGTGCAATTGCCGCAGGCGCTCGCGAACATGCTGCCGTCGATCGTCAACCAGTTCGTGTCGATCATCAAGGCGACGTCGCTCGCCTATGTGATCGGGGTGCCCGAGCTGACGTACTCGGCCGCGCAGGTCAATACGATCGTGCTGACCAAGCCGCTGCAGACGTTCCTCGTGCTCGCAGCTTTCTATTTCGTGTTGTGTTTCGCCATTTCGCGTTTCGCCGGCTGGCTCGAGCGTCGTATCGCCCGTCAGCGTGCGGGATTGGCCTAAGTGCAGGATTCAAGAAGGAGAACGCGATCATGACCATGCTCGCATTCGAGAAAGTCGATAAGTATTACGGCGAACATCACGTCCTCAAGGGGATCGATGCCACCATCGGGCGTGGCGAAGTCGTGGTCGTGTGCGGCCCGTCGGGCTCCGGCAAGTCGACGTTGATTCGTACCGTCACGCGGCTCGAAGCTATTCAGAAAGGCCGCATCCTTTTCGAGGGCAAGGACGTCACCGCGCGCGACATCAAGCTCAATCAGTTGCGCGCCCGCATCGGCTTCGTGTTCCAGAGCTTCAATCTGTTTCAGAACCTCTCGGTGCGCCAGAACCTGATGCTCGGACCGACGAAGGTGCTCGGCATGTCGCGTGACGAAGCCACGGCCCAGGCCGAGACGTTGCTCGCCAAGGTCGGCCTTGCCCACAAGATCGACGCCATGCCGGCGAACCTCTCGGGCGGTCAGCAGCAACGTGTGGCCATTGCCCGCGCGCTCGCCATGAAGCCGCCGCTCATGCTGTTTGACGAGCCGACGAGCGCCCTTGATCCCGAGATGGTGCAGGAGGTCTTGCAAGTCATGCGCTCGCTGGCGGAGGAGGGGCTGACAATGATGATCGTCACGCACGAGATGGGTTTCGCGCGCGACGTGTCGAGCCGCGTCTGGTTCATGGACCAGGGGCAGTTGCTCGAAGACGCGCCGCCGGCGGAATTTTTCAGCCAGCCGAAGCACGCGCGTGCGCAGCGATTCCTGCAGGACGTGCTGCGCCCGTCGCCGATGATCGGCGTGCCGCGCGACGCCGTGCCTGCCTAAGGCCGACCCGACAAGCACGACGCACACGACACTTACGCCATACCCGAACACGCGACCGCGCCCCAGCCGGGACCCGTCGCAGAACAAGATCCTACGGAGAAGACTTCACATGTCCACGCCCACCCTAGCCGAACAACGTCAGGCCGCCGTCGGCGACGCCATTGCAGCCATGAAGGCGTCGCTGGCCCCTGAGGGCGAGACGCGCCCCGCGCTGGCCGCCGTACTCGATCAGGTCAAATCGCTCGCCGCGCGCACCGCGCTGTGGAACGAGGCCGACTTCCCGCCGCCGGCCGATGGCGAACTGCAAGCGCGTTATCTGATTCATGAAGATGCTGACAAGACCTACGCGCTGTACCTGAACGTCATGCGTCCGGGCAAGAAGATCACGCCGCACAACCATACGACGTGGGCCTGCATCGCGGCGGTCGAAGGCGTCGAATACAACTACGTCTACCGTCGCACCGACGATGGCAAGACACCCGGCGTGGGCACGCTGGAAGTGAGCGACACCGTCGTGGTCGATCCGGGCCACGGCATTGCGCTGGCGTCGGACGACATTCATGCCGTCGAGATCCAGGGCGACGCGCCGATTCGCCACCTGCACATGTATGGCCGCGCGCTCGAGACGCTGACCGAGCGCATCACGTTCGATCTCGCTAAGGGCACGTATCAAGTCATGGATATCGGCGTGAAGACCCGCCGCTAAAGCTACCGTGACCGCCGGCGAAATCCGGCGGCGAACTCCCTGACGGCGCGAGCGTTCCTCGTGCCCCCAATTCACATCGCCCCGCCGGGCGGTGCGGGCCCGTTCATCCCTACGCTTTGGACATGACCGGGCGGAACCTGACAACCGACGCAACGCTATGACCTCGTTTACTCCTCACTTCGTGCCGCCCGCCCGCCTCAAGGAATGGTTGCACGACGGCGCCGAGATCGCCGTGTTCGACGTGCGCGAGCATGGCGAGTACGGCGAAGCGCATCTCTTCTATGGCGTGACGCTGCCCTACAGCCGCCTGGAACTCGACATCGTGCGACTTGCGCCGCGCCGCGACGCCCGCGTGGTGCTCTATGACACCGACGGGAGTGTCGCCGTTCAGGGGGCGCAGCGCTTGGCCGCGCTCGGATATTCCGACGTGTACGTGCTCGAAGGCGGTACCGACGCCTGGCAACAAGCCGGCTTTCGTCTGTTCGCCGGCGTGAACGTGCCGTCAAAGACCTTCGGTGAGTTGGTGGAGATGGCGTATCACACGCCCCGTGTGTCGGCGCGCGAGCTAGCCGCCATGCGCGAGCGCGGCGACGACGTCGTGATTCTCGACGGACGTCCCGTGAGCGAATACCTGAAGATGACGATTCCGTCGTCGATTTGCTGCCCGAACGGCGAACTCGGCTATCGCATTCGCGAGCTGGTGCCGAACCCCACCACGCCCATCGTCGTGAACTGCGCCGGTCGTACGCGCAGCATCATCGGCGCGCAAACGCTCATCAACCTCGGCATTCCCAACCCGGTGATGGCGCTGGAGAACGGCACGCAGGGCTGGTATCTGGAAGATTTGCCGCTGGAGCATGGCAGCACGCGCCGCTATCCGGACGCGGTCGCGCCGTCGAGCCTCGCGCAGATGCGTGAAGCGAGCGGTGCGTTGGCCGAGCGCTTCGCTGTGCCCGAGGTGGATGCCGCGACGTTTGGGCAATGGGCCACGGACACGACCCGCACGCTGTTCCTGTGCGACGTGCGCACGCCGGAAGAATTCGCTGCCGGGTCGCTGCCCGGTGCGCAGCACACGCCGGGCGGCCAGTTGATTCAGGCGACGGATCAATACGTGGGCGTGCGTCATGCCCGGGTGGTGCTGTTCGACAACGATGGGGTGCGCGCACCGATCGTCGCGAGCTGGCTGCGTCAGTTGGGTCACGACGCCTATGTGTTGCGCGGCGGACTCGCCAGCGGCGCGTCGTTGCCGGGCCGTGCGCCGGCCGTGGACACGACGCTGCCCGAGATCGATGTCGCCGCGCTCGCCGCGGCACTGGCCGACGAGCGTGTAACCGTCGTCGACCTGCGGCCGAGCATGAGCTACCGTCGCGAGCATGTGCCGGGTGCGCAGTGGGCGATTCGTCCGCGGCTGCCGAGCCTGCCTGCGTCGCGTAACATCGTGCTGATCGCGGACGAGCGCGGCATCGCGGAACTGTTCGCGGCCGACTGGCGGCGTGCGCATGCCAACGACGCGCGCACGGTCTCGCTGCTTGCGGGCGGCTTCAAGGCTTGGGCCGTGGCCGGCCAGCCGGTGCAGAGCACGCCCGATGTGCCGGCGGACGCCGAATGCATCGACTATCTGTTCTTCGTGCACGATCGTCACGACGGCAACAAGGCGGCGGCGCGCCAGTATCTGGCGTGGGAGACGGGTTTGCTGGCCCAGCTCGACGACCGCGAGCGCGGTGCGTTCCGTATCGGTGAGCCTGCCGCCGCGAAGTAAATGCAGACGCTGGCGTGCGCAAGCGTTGCGCACGCCATGCGTTATCTTCTGATTTGTTCGAATCGTTCAAAACCTTATCCCCCCAACGTCCGATCATGTCCCGACAATCGACCCCCAAACGTCTCGCTACCCGTCTGGTCAAGGGCGGCATGCACACCGCCGTGGTTGGCGGTCGTGCCGTCAATCCGCCGGTGGTGCGTGCGTCCACCGTGCTGTTCGATACGATGGACGACCTGAACGACGCGCGCCGCCGTCGCGGCACCGAGCGCATGTTCACCTACGGGGCGCGCGGCAATCCGACGGGCTTCGCGCTGGAGGATGTCGTCGCCGAGCTGGAGGGCGGCTATCGCACGCGTCTGTTCCCGACGGGGCTCGCGGCGATTTCGATGGTGTTTCTGGCTTACGTGCGTCCGGGCGACCATGTGTTGATTTCGGACTGCGTGTATCAGCCGCTGCGTCACTTCGTTGAGACGTTTCTCAAGCCGTGGGGTGTGCACGTCACCTACTTCCGCGCCGATGGCAGCGACGCGGCGGAGCACATGACGGCCCGTACGAAGATGATCTACGTGGAGACGCCGGGCTCACTCGTCTACGAGATGTGCGACATCCCGGCGCTGGTCGATCTGGCGCATCGTCATGGGGCGCTGCTCGTGGCGGACAACACGTGGGGCTCGGGCGTGCAGTGCCGTCCGCTGATGTTGGGGGCTGACGTCTCGGTGATGGCCGCGACGAAATATCTGAGCGGGCACTCCGACGTCATGATGGGAACAGCGACCACGACGCAGGACGTCTGGCACACGCTCTCCACGATGGCGGATGCGCAGGGCGTGGCCGTGAGTCCGGACGACGCGTATCTCGTGCTGCGCGGCACGCGCACGTTGGGGGCGCGTCTGCAGATGCATGAGCGTCATGCGTTGGAAGTTGCGCATTGGCTCGGCAGTCTGCCGGACGTGGCGCGCGTGTTCTGCCCGGCGCTGCCGACGCATCCGGGGCATGCGCTGTGGCAACGCGACTGCGTGGGCACAAACGGCCTGATTTCGTTTGAGTTCGCCAACGCCACGACGGCACAAGCGGACCGCTTCGTCGATGCGCTCGAGCTGTTTGGCATCGGCGCGTCGTGGGGCGGCTTCGAGAGTCTGGCGACGGTGTCGAACGTGGCGGGCACGCGCACGTGCGAGGACTGGACGTCCGCCGGCCCGATCGTGCGTCTACATATCGGTCTGGAAGATCCGCAGGATCTGATCGAGGATATGGCGGCGGCGCTTGAGCGGGTGTTTGGGCGCTAAAGCCTCAGGGACTTCAGCGCCGAGTCAAGTTCACGACGACGGCGCGGGCGAGGACGCCCGCAGCCGCGCACGTCGTCACTTCCCAGCGGGGGAGGCGTGTGCACCGCCGTCGAGGGTGGTCAGGATGTCGTGCGCTGCGCGGATGCGCTCGTCCATCGCGTAGTTCTTGTTCGCGAGCAGTACGATGCCGATCCGCTTCGACGGGACGAAGGCGACATAAGCGCCGAACCCATTCGTCGAGCCCGTCTTGTTAATCCAGGCGACGGGCGTGGGGGCCATCGGAGGCGCGAGTTCACGAACGGTGGTCGGCTCGTAAGCCATTCGGGCCGAGTTGCCGTCAAGCAGCGCATCGACGCTGACCGGATACGGGTACTGCTCCCAGATCAGGTCCTGCGTGATCGGCTTGTCGAAGAAATAGCCGGTGTGGGTCGCGTTGATCGCTTGGCGCAGCCGGTCGTCCTGCACTGGCTGTCCGAGGTTGGCGCGCACGAACCGCAGCAGGTCGCTCGCCGTCGTCTTCACGCCATAGGCTTCCTGATCGAATACGCCCGGTGAAACGCGAATCGGCTTGCCATCCTTCCCATATCCCCACGCGTAGTTGGCCTGCTGATCCTTCGGCACCCGGAGGTAGGTGTGCTGCATGTCCAGTGGCTTGAAGACGTGCTCCGTCACGAGTGTCGCGAAGTCACCGTGCATGGCGCGTGCGGTGATCCAGCCGAGGGCACCGATACTCACGTTCGAATAGGTGCGCACCGTGCCGGCGGGCTTGGCCGGTTTCCATGACTTGAGGTATTGCAGGACCTCGTGGGTGCTATGAACGTTGTCCGGCGCTTGAAGCGGCATGCCGCCGGTCGTGTGCGTGCCGAGATTGACGAGTTTCACGTCGCCGAAGGGGGTGCCTGCAAGTTCGGGGACAAAGCGGCTGGTCTTGTCGGTGAGCGAGAGGGCACCGACGCCTTGCGCATAGGCGGCGAGCGTGGCCGTGAAAGTCTTGCTGACCGAACCCAATTCGAAAAGCGTGTCGGCCGTGACGGGTGTGTTGGCCTTCTTGTCGGCCACGCCGTAATTGAAGATGTAGGTATGCCCGTCGAAGACGATGCCGACGGCCATGCCGGGGATTTGCTGTCGGGCCATGAGCGGGGTGATCGTCTTGTCGACGAGCGATTTGATTTCGTCTTGCCGAGGATTGGTCTGGACCTGTGCTTGCGGCTCTGCGGCGTAACTGCGTGCGCTGAACGCCATCCAGGTGATGGCGGCGGTCGCCGCAAGCGCGGTGAAAACGGTGAGGTAGGGCTTTGTCATCTAGGGTCGTCTCCGTGTGGGCAGGCGCTTGGGACGCATGAGGCACAAAGGCACAGCAGGCCGGTTGAACCTCATGGTAAAGCGCGGTGATTCATGCCCGGAAGCGTAATCGCAAATCGGTGTGCATCCGCGGTACAGCGACGTAACGGACGTAACCGATGTAATGGATGCAACCAAACTGGGGCAAGGGGCTCGCCCCGCTGGGCGAACGCGAGTGCGGTGTCGGCCAGAAAATCGCTTTTCTGACGTCAAGCGTTATTCCGATCGTCGCTGTCAGCAACGTTGACGAGATAGACGCGGAAGATGAAAACCCCAACTGAGGCATTCGCGTTATGCCGCTTAACCTGAGCGGGTGCCGCTAGGTCATTACACATCTCCGTCGAACACTAGGACGACATCAACGCAGACTTTGCGTGTGCCCGTTTGCTTAAAATAAAAATCTCTTCAGAAGCAACCCTACAAAAACGGAAAAAATGATACCGAAGCATGTCCAATAGATAATCTTCCCGCGTGACGTGAAGTTCCTGTAACCATCTTCTGACGGACCACGAACCATTGCATGCCTCCATTGACTTATTCTCGCCGTTGCCGACTGACGTTGCTCGAATCCACGGGACGACGCTGAAGCCCACGCAGCCGGGACTGCCTACACCAAGCTCGATTGCAGTATTTAGTAGCCTAATGCTTCCGGACACTGATTTAGGCGAGAACGCTCGCCATGAAGAGGTGTCTGATGACCAAGCAGCGACGTACGTTTTTCCCGGATTTCAAATAGCAGGCCGTGTGCCGGATGCTCGACCGGGGCCATAGCCATATGGAGGCAAACCGTTCGGGTGGAGTCGGTGAGACGGTGCCGCGTCGGCCGGGTACGGCAGCTCCAGCTGGGGCGTCAAGGCGGCGAGCCGCGGGGCATTTCCGTTGACATTCGGTCGTTGCGAGTGCCAACTTTAAGTGGATGAGGGGACATCGCGATGCCACGTGCGTGGTTGAGTTGCGTCCATTAATTATCTACAGGCCGTGAGAGTTGCCGCGTTGTACTTCATGGATATGAGAACGGTTGGGATGTTTTCGTAATCCCCAGCGTTTTGTTGAATATCGGCGAGCACACCATGCTTGCAGAATGAAGCGGATGTGGCAGGGAGTAATTTCCAGCCCATGTCAACTAACGTCGCGATATTCTGCTCGCGAAGCTCATACGACCACGAGTCTTTCCGAATTAGTGCAAACAGAAGTGCGCTACCAAACTTCGCGTTTTCATGTCGGTGGACGATAGCCCCCCCGTTTGCGAGAATTTCCGTCATGTCTGCTTTCATCATGACCATCCTTTGATTCGCGTCAGTCGTTGAAGGATTCCTTATCAACGTGTAAGTGAGGATAGACAGCCACAATGCGATAGTAAGTATCGCAACGTAGTACTTGATTGGGTATCCAAGGATTTGCTGGCTCAGCATGGGATTACTGTTTTGCCGGGAGTTCGTATATAGGGGCGGCGCTTGTGCCGGCGCTCCCCTCAAGAATTACCCTTCTTGTCGGTCCGCCGACACCCACCCCAATCTCGGTGCCTGTTGACCTTACCTCGCCAAAGTCCTCGTCAAGACCCGTCCTCATCGTCCTGCTTTGAGCGATACGAATTGCGGGCTTTCTTGTAGCGGCTATCGAAGGGTTTGATTTTGAGAAGTTTGGCGCGGCTCGTCATTCCGCCGACAAGTGCGACTGCGAATCCAATCAACAGGAGAGCACGAGCCCAAACAACGGACAAATCGAGGTCAATTGCTGCAACGGCAATGGCGATGCCAACGAGGATGAGTAGTAGACGCAACCACGAACTCAGGTTCCCATCTTCTACGAATCGAATATTCATTTTTTCCGTTGCGCCTGCTCCAGCCACTTCATTTTCGCAATTTCAAACCCGCCAGATCTTGCGTCTAGTTCACTTCATCGGTCGGCGCGATCGTCTCACTCTCGATGCGCGATATTTTTAAAAAATAGAGTTTGTACTGGTAATCCGACGATCATGAACTCTCCATCAGTCCTGTTAACGTCGGAAAAGATAAAGGTCAAAATCGGGAAGTTTTTACTCGATTCTATTTAGGTTTATCCAAGAAATTGCAATAAGGGCAATTGTAAGTAGGGTTCCTCTTGTCATGACCGATTTAATATTTACGGAGGAGGTCAGAAAGTCAATGCTCAATTCCTTGGCGCATCCTGGAGTAAATAAGCAGTGTATGGGCAGGCCGACGATCCATGCCAAATATATCCCGGCAAGGCAAATTCCCCATGCTCCAAGAAATGCGATAAGCCAACGAATCATTTTTTCTGTCCCTTGCCGGAGGGTATCGAAATTGACGTCGCCATTTCTTGAATGACGCTGCCTCCAACTGTGCCGGCGATCACGCCAAGTGTATTCGGGTGAAATGCATACCATCCTTTCCCGGATAAAAAAGCCGCGTGCTGTGCATCCGTAAGGGCTATTGATGGTCGCGCGAATGACGCCCTTGCCGCTTGCCGATGCCGAACAAGAAACCAGTCAGAATTTCTCCTGTTCATCATCCGCTAGGTCGTAAGTTTTTCTGGCTTTTGTATAGCTGGCATCGAAAGGTCGGATATTCAATGTACGAGCGCGGCTGCTTAAGCCGCCAATTATCATGAGTAAAAATCCAAATAATGCTAGAAGTGCGCTGAATATTGAGGGTGTGGCGTATTTGAAAGTGAAATATGACATGCCGATTCCGGTGAAAATTAATGCGGTGCATATCCATCTTGTTAGATTTCCTTCGTGTGTTATTTTAATTTTATTCATCGAGCACATAGTGAGTGTCCGCAGGAATGGCATTTTCTTGATAATAAATCAACATACGGGATTTTTTTTCCGCAAGAAATTGATCGGCAATTTGGGCATCGATAAAAAACTCCAATTACAAAAATAATCGAAAGGACAAGTGCGAGCACATGAACGGCTGAAACCCACTGATATTCGCTGGGAATATATTTGAAAAATGGAAAAATCAGAAATCCAAGTGCAAGGATTGTTATTATTGAAATTCTTGCTAGATTGAATTTTTTGTATTTGCTTTTGGTTTCATTGTTTCGATTTATTTTTAAATTAAATTGTGTTGATTTTCGCTCCCGCTGCATGGGCAGAAACTTGGTGTGACGCCGGCTCTCACTTTCGCTTCCCAATGGAAGCTCGTTGCCGGTGAGTCAAGAGTTTTGAAATGCAGGACTGCCGCTGCGATGATCTGGTCGCTCAGCGGCGCGACAATAGAATTTTAGGCCGAAGAAGAGTCAATTTGCTAACGTGACGACTTTTGATTTCTTCGCAACCAAGCATATCGATGGAGGGCGCTCTAAATAACCAAAATTATCTTGGGCAAGAAGTTAGTATATCGATCAGCCAGTATTAATTTTATGTCGACGACAATAAACAATAAACTCAGCATCATTATTCAATTGAAGCAAATTAATTAAAGCGGAGATTGATGAAACCAAATCAGGAAAAGTTTCCCATATTTGCCATGGACCTTCCGGTGAGAAGTAATACCAATATCCGGCCAACGCATCACTGGGCGCCTGGAGTTTTCTTGATCTAATTTCATAAATGATCTGCATCAATCGGCTTCTGTATAAGTTTCGAATGTTCTCGTTGCGATCAGCAGTCTTGACAAGCAAGTCATCGGTGCGACTAGCTTGTTCCACAAGATAGGTAGACAACATGAGCATGATTGCTTCCTAGCGAATAATCCCACCCGGGATGGCCTTGGGAGGAGTAAAGCTCCCAAGATTCGGAACGATATATTGCGTTAAGCCTCCCGCAGCAGTGAACTGCCCTTGGCTGACAGGTGCGATAGTGCTTTGGTAAGCCGTCGCTAATACTCCAGGCTGTGGTTGAATTGAGAAGGCTTGAAATCCTTTAATACCGCCGTTGGCAAAACTCGATGCGGGCAACCCCAACGCATTTGCCACCGAAGTTGCGCTCGCACTTTTACCAATAAACAAATCATACTGTGTGCGTGACATATAGAAGGAACTGACGCCTGGATTATTCCCAAACGGAACAAGCCGAATCAGCTCATCATTTCTCCCGAGTTGAACAACCGTCGGAAGTGTCTGACCAGACCTAACGGCGTTCCCCGTAAGCGTTTCGGCAAGTTGAGAGTTTCCGCCCACTGCCTGTAGATAGTCGTTGTCAATAGAACGGACAACAGCATTGCTGTCTATCATGCCGGAATTGAACGCCACTCCCTTCGGCGAGAAGGCCGCGTTCGTATACGTTTCACGGGCAGCAGTATTTAACAACGCCGCCCGCGTTGTTGCTTGGTTTGCTACCGCGCCAGCAGTCGCTGCCCCGCCAACGCCAAGGGCCGCTTCAAGCAGCCCTGCAGCCGTCGGCGACATGCCTAACCCCTTCAAGGCTTGATTCAGGAGGGTCGCTTCCGATTGCCCGGAAACCGCTTGTTTTGAACCAGCGTACATCGCGTCCGCGCTTACACCCGCAACAAAGGCATTAGCCACACAACCAACACCGGTCACGCATGAAACAGGAGCAGTCGTTATGGCACCAGCAATTCCCACTGCGCCTAAGACGGCTTGGCCCGCTCCCAAGCCGCGTCTAGTAATTTGGTACGTATTGTTCAACTGCTTGGCGGCATCCACATGTGCGTCGCTGAACATGCCAGATGTGCTATAGCCGAACATGCTCACCTGCTTTTCTAGAAGCTGGCGTTCGCCTGAGAGAGCGTCGCTTGCGCCGAATTCTGCGATCTTCTGGAGTTGCTGGTAAGCCACACTTTCTTCCGGATACTCGGCATAACATCTTGTCAACGCACAAGCCGCTGCAGTTAGGCGTGCCTCCTTAGCTTCATCGTATTCTGCAAGCTGTTTGATCCTCTGAATTTCATCCGGATGCAATTGCCGATTAAACCGATCAGTATTGAACCCAGTAAACGCCCCCGAAGTCCCGCCCGCCACCGCGCCTACCGCAGTACCTACACCCGTGACCACAATCTGGGCCAATGCCTGATCGATATCTGCGTTGCCTGTTGGACTAGCATTCTTTATTTCGTTGCTTAACTCATTCAGCGCACGGCCAAGCTTCGACGTCAGCCCTGCACCGAACGCACCGCCAAGCGCATTACCTCCTCCGAGACCCGCCACGATTGCC
>NZ_KB290500.1:0-32067 GCF_000282835.1 Pandoraea sp. B-6
GGGGGTTACAGGCGCTTCGCTTGTAACCCCTTTCTCGTTTCCGGCGTCATGGAACCACCTTGCCGGCGGATTGCGTCAAGGAGACGCTGGCGCAACCGGCGCTACGCGCTGGCATACCACCTCACAACGCCCCGTCCCCCGCATCTCCTTTAGCGATCGTCGTCCTCGACATGGTCGCCGCTCGCCGGCGCAGACTCTCGTTGGACGGCTTGTCGCTTGCACTTGACGTGGTAGGCCGTCAGCACTGCATGCGCCACCATGTCCAGCGCGGGGCGCGTCTCGCCGTTCTTGTCAGTCCATACCTTCGGCGTGAGCGCACCAGACAGCGAAACAGAATCCCCATCATCCAGCGCTAGCAGTGCGGCCCGCGCATCATCGGCAAAGGCAATTACGTTCACGAACAGCGCCTCGCCGTCGCCCCCGGCCGCGAGAACCTTCGCAGTGGCATATGCCGTGCCGCCTTGCCCTTTGCGCTCAGCGGGCGTTCCGTAGACCTTCCCACCAATCAGACCATCAATCATCTTTCACCTCGTTATCACGCGCGACTGCCGCCCACGCTTCATTTGAACCCTCGAACGTCGAACCATACCCGTTCCACACGCCGGCGTGTTGGATACCCGTGAAGCAGCGCCTGAAACACCGGACAAAATCGCCCACTTGAACCAACGGGTCGACATAGTACGTAGACGAACGAGATTCTCCAGGAGGCAGTTGAATGCAGCCGTGCAGAAGGTGGTGAGCCGCGACGCGAAGCTTACCGGGATGGAAAATCGCGTCGCGTTTGCGTTGCGCACGCTATCCGAAATCAAGCGGTTGAGCGACAAGGGTTCAGGCGATACGGCCAACGAGACACGCAGGTTCGCCATGCGATGGATTTAGCAATTCTAGTGTGACGCTGCGCCCGGAATTTCGGGGCAAACGCCATCAAGGACAGCACGCCGGCAACATGTGATGTGACTTGGCATACTCCCGCAAAGCGTCATTCATTCGCGTCTGCCACCCGTCGCCCGACGCCTTGAACGCCTCCACCACATCACGATCAGCGCGCATGTTCAGCGTCACTTTACGTTGACCTTCCGGCAACGCCGGGCGTCCGCGACGCTTCAACACAGCATCCGCGCGCCCTTTCCCCAACACCTCGGTCAGCACTTCGCGCGCCGGACGCATCTGCCCCAACTGCTGGTCGGTCAACGGTGGGTTATCGGGATCCGTCTCGGCGGCACGCGTGATGGCCGCATCCTCGGCGTCGGTCATTGGGGGGGGTCTACGTTTCGTCATACTTTCGTACCTCGCGTCGGTTGGCTTTGCGAAGGCTGATCACTCGAATCGATTCGTCTCGCACTGTCAACACCATCACATGGAGTCTGTCCCCGAGCGGGCCAAGCGCAACAAACCGCGTTTCGTTGTAGTTGGCGCGCGCGTCGATCTCAAGCAACGCAGCCTCCAAGTCGAAAAACTCGGCAAGCGCCAGCGACAGTCCATGTTTTCTACAGTTTGCCTCGTCTTTCGCTGGATCGAACTCGATTTGCATTGATTTATTGTATGGGCATTAATTTACATACGTCAACGATTTTTTGTATGGACGGAAATCCACGACAAGACACCCGTTGACGAGCCGAACCCATCATCGCAGCAACACCGAATTCGAAATCTCAGCAAACTCCGAATCTACAACCGCCACCCGCAGGAACTCCGACAACTTCAGATCTCCCTAGTCGTATCCGCTCCCGCTATTGCTGCGCAAACCGCCCCACGAGCGTTCTCCCTGTTGCAGGCTCGGGGAGCGACAACATTCGGAGAATATCGAGACCTTGTAATCGTGCATCATCGCATCGCGGGCAGTCGATTCGCAGCCGACGTTCGTCACCGTGCCAGTCACGATCACGGTGTCGATGCCGCGCGCGGCAAGGCGTTGATGCAGGTCGGACGAGCCTTGGATAAAAGCGCTGAACCGCGTCTTGTCGACCATCTCATCCGCATCGCGAACGTCGAGCGGCGGATACAACGCGTGTCCGGGATGTCCGTCGACCAAGGTCTCGCCCAGACTCGCCCCCCCATCCCGCGCCGAATTCGTCGAAGCGCTGCCACGGCGCTTCGCCTGGCACGACCTGCGTGTGACGAATCCAATACACATGACCACCCGCCTCACGCAGCGCGCTCGCGAGCCGATTCACATTCGGCACGATCTCGCGCGCCATCGGCAATTCGCCGGGAAAGCCTGGGGCGACAAAGCCGTTCTGCAGGTCGATGATGTTAAGCGCGGCGCCGACAAGATCGCATCCCTGGCGTGGGGATGATTTTCTCAGGCATCGCTCGGCCATGAGCGGCGAAGTCCGACTATGCGGATCGTCTCGGACGCGCCCCACGCTGCGATGAGGCCACGGCGCCGGTCTGACGGCTCTCGATGACATCCCGCGTGCGCTGTGAAATCCGCGACGCGGCCTCCTTGATCGATTCAACGAGCCGGTCGAGATTGGCGAACTGCAGACGCGGCGTCGGCACGATCACCGCGAGCGCGCCGACCGCCTCCCCTGAGTCGTCGGTAAACAGCGGCGACGCCAGCGCCGAAATCCCGACTTCGAGTTCGTCTTTCGAGAGATAAAAGCCCGCGCGCCGAATCCTGAGCAGCGATCCGCGGAAGTCCTCGAGCGTCGTACCGAGTCCGCTCTGCGCGATGTCCTCGGCATATTGCTCGAACAACCCCGCGAGCTTGGCCTTGGGGAAGGTCGACAGGATCGCCTTCGACGCGGCACCGAGAAAAAGCGGACGTGGACGCCCGCGGCCGTATCGGAGGTCAAGCGATGCGTCGTGCGTCTCTCGATGGGTGTCGACAAGCTCGTTCCCGTACCACCGAGACATCACGGTGTCGAAGCCCGAATGCTCGCTCAGCTCGCGCATGATCGGCCGGCCGACGGCAAGCAGCGGATCGGACACGCGCAAGTGATAGTCGAGCTTGATGATGCGAGGCCCAAGCCCATAGTCCCCTCCCGCAAACCGCACGAGCAAGCCCGCGTCGACCAGCTCTCGCACATAGCGGTAAGCCGTCGGAATCGAGCAATCGAGTTCGGCGCCAACGTCTTCGGCGGACAGGAATAGCTTGTCCTCGGAAAAAAGATCGAGGATGGATAAGACTCTCGTGATGCTCGACATCTGGACAGTGAACCCTGTGGACGTGCGTGAATTATAGCCAGAGCGAGCGGCCGCCTGGTCGGCCCATTTGCACATGCAAAGCGCGCGCGAGGGTCGGACACTCCCCGCAGCATCACGCGAAGCCCGACCCCGATTCAAGCGACGACGCATTGCCCCCTGCTTTTCGTCACCCGATCACACAAGCCCCATGCGTTCCGCCATCTCCGCCTGCCAGACGCTTCGAGGCCGGAAACCAGGCAGGGTGCGCGCATGGCGCTCGACATCCGCCATCAGTTCGGCGTCCGGCCGGTCAAAGTCGACCGGCACACGCATCGGCTGGGCAACGTACCACGGCGTATCGATGAACAGTTCCAGCCGGTTGCCCTCCGGATCTCGTGCATAGATCGACACCGCATTACCGTGGGTCACGGGGCGGATCTCGTCGAGCCCCTCCGCCACAAACTTTTGGTGGAACTGCCTGAGCGTCGCAAGACTGTCCGCCTCCAGCGAAATCTGGTTGATCGGATTGAACGCCAGATGCGCCGGGCGCCCACTCGCAAGCACGATCTGGTGGTGTACCGCCGGATCGCGACTCAGAAATACCAAGCGCACTTCGCCACTCGGCGTCTGCAACTTGCCACGATCCGTCACGGTGAACTCCAACACCCGCGAATAGAAATCCTCGACCCGCGCCATGTCGTTCACATAGAACCCCATGTGGCTCAACGAGAGACCCTGCCGCTTCTGCTTCATCCCTTCCATGCCTGTCTCCGATAGTGATAAACCCTAACGAAAAACACGTTGTGTCATTCGTTAAATCTAGTTTATTCTCAAAATACGATAAACACACTACTTTTTTACGGCGGTGTGCGGATCAAAACTACCGTTATTTATCATCGGAGCATCAATGAAACTCGTCAGCTTCTCCACCTCTCAGGGTCCTTCGTTCGGCGTGGTTCGCGACGACGTCATCTTCGACCTGGGCAAGCGCCTTGATGGGCGCTTCGCGGACCTCAAGGCGCTGATTGCCGCCGACGCCTTCAGGGAAGCGGCTCAGGCCATCGAGGGCGCGCAGGCCGACTACGCGCTCGCAGACGTGGCGCTGCTGCCGGTCATCCCCAATCCTGAGCAGATCTTCTGCGTCGGCCTGAATTACGCCGAGCACGTCAAGGAAACGCATCGCGAAGTGACCGAACAGCCCGTGATTTTCATGCGGCTACCCGCCTCCCAGGTCGGCCACGCTCAGCCGATGCTGCGCCCGCCCGAGTCCCAGCAGTTCGACTACGAGGGCGAGATCGCGGTCATCATCGGCCGCGGCGGACGGCGCATCGCCGAAGCCGACGCCTGGCAGCACATCGCGGGCTACGCCTGCTACAACGACGGCTCCGTGCGTGACTGGCAGCGTCACACGACGCAGTGGGGGCCGGGCAAGAACTTCTATCGCACCGGCGCGTTCGGGCCGTGGATGGTCACGCGCGACGAGATCGCGCCAAACGCGCTGATGACGCTCGTCACCCGTCTGAATGGGCAGGAGGTGCAGCGGGCAACCACGGAGATGCTCATCCACGGTATCGCCAAGCAGATTGCCTATCTCTCGACGTTCACACCGCTTTTCGCCGGCGACGTGATCGTGACCGGCACGCCGGGCGGCGTGGGTGCAAAACGTAACCCGCCGCTGTTCATGAAGCCGGGCGACGTGGTCGAAGTGGAAGTGGATCGCATTGGCGTGCTGCGCAATTCGATTGCCGACGAAGCGTAAAGGTCGTGGCCGGGTGCGGCACGCCGCGCCCGGTGTCTGAACAGCGGGAAACGAACATGTCAAATCAAACTATTCCAACGCCTACATGCGACTACGATGTCGCGATCATCGGCCTCGGCCCCACCGGCGCCACATTGGGTAATCTGCTTGCGATCCAAGGGTTGCGGGTGCTGGTGCTGGAGCGCGACAAAGACATCTTTGCGCTGCCCCGCGCGGTGCATTTCGATGGCGAATGCATGCGCGTGTTCCAGACGATCGGGATTGCAGATGCGCTGCTCCCCAACCTGTTCGTCGGCCCGGGAATGAAGTTCGTGAACGCGCAAGGCCAATTGCTGATCGACTGGCCACGTCCGACCCACATTGGCCCGCACGGCTGGTGTGCCAGCTACAAATTCCACCAGCCCGATCTGGAGAATGCATTGCGCGAGCGCCTCGCGCAGCAACCCAACGTTGAAGTCCGTCTGCGTCATGAGGTGTTTTCCCTCGATGAGACAGCCGACGGCGTTCAAGTCCGCTTCGAGGACACGCGTTGCGGCAAACTGGGACGCGCCACCGCACGATATGTCGTCGGATGCGACGGCGCGCGCTCCATTGCGCGGCGCTTCATGGGCACCGAGCTGACGGATCTGAAATCGCACGAACGCTGGGTCGTGGTAGACGTGATGCTCAATGCGCCACGGCCTGAACTGGGCGACGTCTCGATTCAGTATTGCGATCCGGCGCGGCCGACCACTTATACGCGAGGCCCGGGCAACCGTCGTCGCTGGGAAATCATGGTGATGCCTGGCGACGATTCGACGCAACTCACGACCCCGGAATGGCTGTGGGACAAGCTCGCTCGCTGGATCTCGCCGGCCGATGCACGGCTCGAGCGCTCAGCCGTCTACACGTTTCACTCCGTCGTTGCCAACGGGTGGCGTCGTGGCCGGTTGCTGCTGGCGGGAGACGCCGCGCATCAAACGCCGCCCTTCATGGGCCAAGGCATGGCCGCCGGCATTCGTGACGCGTCGAATCTCGCATGGAAATTGGGGGCCGTGCTTCGCGGTGAAGCCTGCGACACGCTTCTCGATACCTATGAATCGGAACGCTCGCCGCACGTACGCGAATTCATCGAGACCGCCGTCCAGCTCGGCGCGGTCATTCAGACCACTCACCCTGACCTTGCGAACGCGCGCGACGACGAGATGGCCACAGCGATCCGCAATTTCGTCACGCCGCAACCAAAGCTCGGGCCGGGGGAGTGGGTGGACGACCCTTCGGGCACTGCGGGACAGATTGCCCCGCAGCCTCGCCTGAACGACGGACGGCGGCTTGACGACGTCGTCGGCTACCGATTCGCACTGGTTGCCTTACCGGAGTTGCTCAGCGAGTGCCCGGATCTGCCGGATCAGGCGGCCCGCGCGGATGTCGAACTGATCGCAAGCGACGAAGCCTCGATCCGCGAGTGGTTCCGGTCAACCGGCGCCGTCGCCCAATTGGTGCGCCCGGACCGCTACGTATTCGGTGTCGCGCCTGACAGGCATGCCCTGGCACAACTGTTTGAAGAGACACTGACTCATCGGCGCACGGCAAACGCCTGATCGGCCGCCATCGCGCACGCATACCCCTCGTTGGACAAAGAAGCCAACCCTTTCTGGAGACGTCATGGAGACAACCCGCAACCCTGTCGGCGAACTTGGCCACTCACCCTCCGCCGGCCTGACACGGTCCCAATGGAAGATGATCCTCATCGCGAGCCTGGGCGGCTCACTGGAGTTTTACGACTTCATTGTGTACGGCTTTTTTGCGCAGTACATCGCCGCGCAGTTCTTTCCGAACGCGTCGGCGCTGTTGAGCATGCTCGCCGCCTACTCCGTGCTGGCCATCGGCTATGTGATTCGACCGCTCGGCGGCATCGTGCTGAGTAGCTGGGGAGATCGTTATGGCCGCCGGCCGGTCTTTCTCGGCTCCATCGTTGTCGTGACCACCGCGACGATTTGCCTGGGTCTGCTGCCGAACTATGCGCACTGGGGGATCACCGCGTCGATCCTGCTGATCGTCCTGCGCATGCTTCAGGGGTTCTGTGTCGGCGGGGAAATGCCCGGCGCCATTACGTACGCCGTGGAAGCCGCGCCGCATCGCGCCGGCCTGGCTGCCGGCGTCATCATCTGCGCGGTGAACGTGGGCGTGTTGCTTGCGACCATCGTCAATCTCGTCATCCAGAGTTCCCTGTCGAGCGCGGATGCCGCGGCGTATGGCTGGCGCGTCGCCTTTTTGTTCGGCGGCCTGTGCGGCATCGTGTCGTACTGGATGCGACGCAACCTCGACGAGTCGCCGGAGTTCAAGAAGATGCAAGGGGCCGTCATCAAGCAACCGTTTCGCGAAACGCTTCGGCACCACGGTAAATCGGTCGCCGCTGCCGCGCTTACGATCGCGGTCATGGCCGGTGTCAATGGCATCCTGTACGGACACATGCCGGCTTACCTCGTGCAACAACTTCACTATGCGCCCCGGACGGCGGCGATCGCCCAGAACGCCTATCTGATCGTCAGTTCGTTTGGCCTGCTCGCCGCGGGCTGGCTTGGCGACAAGGTGCCGCGCCGGTATCTTCTGCGTGCGTCGGCGGCGTTGCTGGTGGTATTGAGTTACCCGTTCTATTACGCGCTGGTCGGCCACACCGTGAATCTGGTGACCCTGTTCATCCTCGCGGGAGTGGTCTTCTCGCTCGCCAGCGGTACGTGGGCGTCCGTGCTTGCCGATCAGTTCCCGGTGCAGGTGAGGTTCAGCGGCATCGCACTTTCGTATAACGCCTCCGTCCTCGTCTTCAGCGGTTTCGCGCCGTTGCTGGCAACCATGCTGATCCGCGAGACCGGCTCACTGGCCGCGCCGGCGTACTTCGTGATCGGCGCCTGCGCGATCGCGTTGCTCGCGAGCTTTGCCCTGCCCGCCAGCCGATCGACATCGCCACGCGCATTGCCGACGGACCGACGCGGCGCCGAACCATCGCGCTGAACCTGCACCGCCGCACCGCCACGAGTACGGCGAAAGTCACTGATTGTGACTTTCGCCGCCTGCACTCGCTCAGTCCGCGTGAGCGCGATCGAACGCCCACACTTCGGGGAAGCCCATCAACTCGCACATTTGCGAGAACGGATACAGGGCGTTATCCATGCTCATCGTGCCCTTGCCGGCCTTGATCTGCGCGTACGCGTGCTCAAGGGCGCGCGCGGCGGCCAGGAAGCCCGTCGCCGGATAGATCGCAATGGAGAACCCCAGCGACTGCAATTGCGCCGGCGACAACTGCGGTGTGCGTCCGCCCTCGACGATATTGCACAGCAACGGCACATCGAAGGACTTGCCGATCGTCTCCAGCTCCTCCACGCTCTCGGGCGACTCGATGAACAGGACATCTGCGCCCGCCTTCACATAGGCCTCGCCTCGGCGCAATGCCTCGTCCAATCCGAGCGATGTGCGGGCATCGGTACGCGCCACGATCTGGAAGTTCGCGTCGTCGCGCGTCTGCGCCGCGACCTGGATCTTCTTGACCATATCGCCGGCCGGAATCACGCGGCGACCCGGCGTGTGGCCGCACTTCTTCGGAAATTCCTGGTCTTCAAGCTGAATCCCTGCCGCCCCCGCCCGCTCGTAGCCACGCACTGTGTGCATGACATTGAGCAATCCACCGTAACCGGTGTCGCCATCGCAGATCAACGGCGTGCGGCTGTTGCCGCAGAACGCCGTCACACGATTGACCATGTCGGTATAGGTTGCCAGGCCGGCATCGGGCACGCCCAGATACGAGGCCACCGTACCGAAACCGGTCATGTAGAGGCAGTCGAACTGCATCGCGTCAGCCATGGCGACCGAGATCATGTCGTAAATCCCCGGCGCGACCACAATGTCTTGCCGAGCCAGTTTCGCTTTGAGTTGACTACGTTTTTCTTGGGCGTTCATCACAATTCCAATAAGTCGGTGAAGCAAGATTTCCGACGCGCGGGGCGCTCGACCCACGCGTCGTTTCGAATCCGGACGCCGTATTGCGCCAGACGTCAGCGTTGCGATTTCCCGGAGAATTCCGACTCACCGAGACCGGCCGTTCCAAGCCCGCCCGCGTTCGGTGCGATGTCCTCCAACGAGCGGCGGTTGGTCTCGATGCCGAACAGCGCAAGCACGATCGACATGGCCGCCAGCACGCACGCAATCGTCGTGAGAACCTGCTGGATGCCGCCGGACGCGTAGAGTGCGACGACCATCTGCGGCGCGAGAATCCCGGCGATCCGGCCGGCACAGCCCGCCACGCCATTGCCGCGCATGCGGTTCTCCGTCGCGAACAGTTCGGGACAATAGGTCGCGATACCCAGCGCCACCATCAGATAGGTCAGCGTGAACAGCAGGAAGCCGAGCGCGGTTGCCATCTCCACGCTGCTCGAGTGGCCATAGGCCCACCCCACCACCGCCGCGAGTGCCGACACCGCGATCATGCCGTTCTTGCGACCGATCCGGTCGGCCACGAGCACGCCCACCAGCGCGCCCGCCGGACCGCCGAGCGACATCAACGTGGTGTAGCCGAGCGACGACGCCATGCCGATCCCCTGCTTCATCAGGAACGTCGGCACCCAGACAATGAAACCGTAGATCACCACGTTGACACCGATCTGCACGCAGATCGCCACCACCGTTCGACGAATCTGCGAAGGTGTAAACAAGTCCAGCAGCGTGGTGGGTCGCGTGACGACCGGCGGCATCTGGCGCACCGGGGGCAATACGCCGCCGCGCGCCGACTCGGCTTCGGCCGCACGCAGGATCGCGTCGGCCTCGTCGAAACGTCCCTTCGATTCCAGCCAGCGCGGCGACTCGGGCATCTTGGCGCGCACGAACCACATGACCAAGGCGCCCACGCCCACGATCGCGAACATCGCGCGCCAGCCCATCGAGGGAATGATCAGATAACCGAGGAACGTCGAGAAGAACAACGCCGAATTCGTGATCAGCGACAGGTAGGCCGACCACTTGCCGCGCACCGCGGGCGGCACGAATTCACCGAGCGAGCCGTAGCCGACCACGATCTCGGCGCCAAGCCCAAGCCCCATGAAGAAGCGACAGACGATCAGCCACGTCATGTTGGGCGCGAATGCACCGGCGAGCGACGCCAGACCAAAGATCGCCAGGTTGAACTGATAGGTGAACTTGCGCCCCTTTCGGTCGCCCAGCACACCCGCCGTCAACGCACCGAGCAGCATGCCAACGAAGGTCGCCGACAGAAACGTGGCGTTGAGCTGCATCGTCGACCATCCGCTCTTGGCCAGGGCCCCCAGCACGCCGCCGGCCAGATAGATGTCGAAGGAATCGAGGAACATGCCGCCCCCGATCAGCCACAGGATCCGGCGATGGAACCCAGAAATGGGCAGCCGGTCCAGTCGGGGCCCCGCGTTTATCGAACTCAACATGCGCTGTCTCCTCCGTCGTTATCGACGTGATGTTTTCGGGTACTGCTATGGAACCGGCTAATCCCCTGCCAACGCGGGCGCGACGGTGTCGCCCGCCGGCGTGCGTGACGCACGGCCCAGCACCACGCTCTGCGCCGCCGCGATATGGCAGCGCACGATCGCCTCGGCCCAGACGCCGTTGCGCTGTGCGAACGCGTCGACAATTTCGAGGTGCTGTCGTGCGCTGCGCTCGCGGTCTTCGGGGTTGTAGGTGTCGAACGTCCACTTGACGAGTGGCGTCTCTTTCATCGATTTGAGCGAGCGGTCGAGGCGGCCGTTGCCAGCGCCGCCGCTGATGATCGCGTGGAAGGCATCGTTAAGCGCAAACCAGCGTTCGGTCAGCGCCGCCGTCGGCGGCTCGCGCGCGATGTCGAACATCGTCACGGCCAGTTCACGCAGCCGAGCGACATCGTCGTCGGTCGCCCGTTGCGCCGCACGCCCCGCCAGATACGGCTCGATCAGCAACCGAGCCTCGAAAATCTCGCGCGCGTCCTGCTCGGTCCACGCCCGCACACGTACGCCGTAGTTGGGCACCGCTTCGACCCAGCCCTCCGCATCAAGCCGGCGCAAGGCCTCGCGCACCGGCGTGCGGCTCACGCCGAAGCGCTCCGCCAGTTGGGTCTCACGCAGATACTGCCCCGCGGCGTACTCATGTTCGGCCAACGAGGTCTTGATGGCCAGGTAGACATCGGCCGAGGACAGGGTGAGCGGCGCAGACGACATTGTATGCAATGTTTAAATATTTATGAGATTGCCCCCTAACATCAGGCAAATTTTGTAAACATTGTATGCAATGTTGCGAATCGCTGGATCGGTAATTCCCCCTAGACAGGCCCACGGGGCGACAACGATGGCTTCGCTGCGCCCTTTTCAGGTTCCCGCGCCGCCGCGGACGCGGCGGCACGCGATGGCGACGCCGTTCAGGCCTTTGGGCGACGCAAATCGAACATCGGTCCGATCTCTGCATAGTCGCCGAGATAACCCGCGCGCATCACCGGATGCGCCTTCGCCGTATCGAAGATGCCGTCTTCGCGCAGATACTCGCGGCGGATGTGCACGCCGACGACCTGCCCCAGGGCGAGCCAGTTGTCCATCGGCTTGCCGTCGAGATTGTGCAGGCGCACGATCTGCAGCAACTTGCATTCGAGCGAGGCGGGCGACTCGGCCACATGCGGTACGTCCACATTGACGCCGGCGGCCTTCGTCAGTCCTGCCAGTTCGAACTCGTCGACGTCGTGCGGCACGGGGGCCGACGTTCGGTTCATCTGCGCGACGAGCGACTTGCTCGTGAAATTCCAGACGAACTCGCGCGTGGCTTCGATGTTGGCAATCGAGTCTTTGTAGCCCTCGCTGCAAAAGCCGACGATCGGCGGGAACGTCGCAAAAGCGCCGAAGAAGCTGTAGGGCGCGAGGTTGACCCGGCCGTGCGCATCGCTGCTGGAGATCCAGCCGATGACGCGCGGCGCGACAATCGCCTTGAACGGATCGTGGGACAGACCGTGACCCTTGGCCGGGTCATAGAAGTGAACGTCGTTGGACATGAGGCAGTGAAGATCCACGTGAATGAATGTCCCACACGATATCGCATTGCCACAGACCGCAGGTCAACAGCCAGCCAAAGATTCACCAGACGAAACAATCATTCCGACAGTCAAAACACTCCACGCTTCAGGCAACCGCCTCACCTACGCCCCGAATGCCGCATGAATAAAGGCTTGCGGCGCCGCCCGGGCGGTCTCCGGCGAGATTCACCGATTTATGCGACGATTGCCCGTGTTGCGTCGCGCAAGGCGACGCGTTTTTCATTGCGCGCGCCACCACCGCGCAAACAGACCATGCCCGCCACACTCAAGATCGATTTTGTCTCCGATGTCGCCTGTCCCTGGTGCGCCATCGGCCTCGCCTCATTGAAGACGGCCCTCGGCCGTCTGGGCGACGAGGTCGACGCCGACCTACATTTCAGCCCCTTCGAACTCAATCCCGACATGCCGGTCGACGGCGTTCCGCTCGCCGATTACATGTCGCGCAAGTACGGCCTGTCGCCGGAACAGTTGGCACAGAATCAGGCCAACATTGGCGCGCGGGCGGCGGCCGAAGGGTTCCCGATGCGCATGGACCTGCGCACGCACGCCTACAACACGTTCGACGCGCATCGTCTGCTGCACTGGGCACAGACCGTCGGCAACGACACGCAGCTCGCCCTGAAGGAAGCGCTGTTGCGCGCCTACTTCGTCGAGGGCAAGCGCACGAGCGACCCGGAAGTGCTCGTCGACGCCGCGCGGCAAGCCGGCCTCGACACGGCGCGTGCGCGCGAGATCCTCGCCTCCGACGAGTATGCGGAGCAGGTGCGCGCGCTTGAGCGCCACTACCAGAATCTCGGCATCCAGTCGGTGCCGGCGATCATCTTCAACAACCGGCATCTCGTGAGCGGCGGACAACCGCCGGAAGTGTTCGAACAGGCCATTCGTCAGATTCTGGCCGAGGGCTGATCCGTCATGTCGTCCCTGCCCCCGATCGCCGATACCGCGGCGGCCAGCGCCCCAGCGGCGGCGCACACGCACGAGCCGCCCGCCACCGGGCGCGGACTCGCCATGACGGCGATTCTGCTCGCTGTCTCGCTCGCCAGTCTCGACACCGCGATCGCCAACACGGCCCTGCCGCAGATGGCACTCGATCTGAAAACGACGCCGTCGGCATCGGTCTGGATCGTGAACGCGTACCAATTGGCGATGGTGGCGACCCTGCTTCCATTCGCTTCGCTCGGCGAGCGCGTCGGCCATAAACGCGTCTTCATGTCGGGCGTGGCGGTGTTTCTCGTGGCGTCGCTGCTGTGTGCCCTGTCGCCGACGCTCGGCTTTCTCGCAGGCGCTCGCGTCTTGCAGGGCGTGGGGGCTGCTGCGGTCATGAGCGTGAATATCGCGCTTATCCGGTTCCTGTATCCGGCGCATCAACTTGGGCGCGGTGTGGGCCTGAACGCGCTGATCGTCGGTATTTCGTTCGCCATCGGGCCAACGTTGGCGTCGCTCGTCCTCGCGTTCGGGAGCTGGCCGTGGCTGTTCCTGATCAACGTGCCGACGGCGTTGCTGGCGCTGGCGTTCTCGCGCCGCAACCTGCCTGACACACCGCGCAGCGCGCACAAGCCGGACATGATCGCCGCGTTGCTCAATGTGGCGACGTTTGCGCTGCTGATTTTCGCGCTGAGTCAGAGTGCACAACGGGCCGATTGGCGTCTGACGGTGACGTGCTTCGTGGGCGCGATTGTGTTTGGCTGGGCCCTGATTCGCCGTGAGCGTGGCCATCGCGCGCCGATGCTGCCGGTCGACTTGCTGCGTCTGCCCGCCTTTGCGCTCTCTACGCTCACGGCCATCTGTGCGTTTGCGACGCAGGGGCTGGGACTCGTGTCGTTACCGTTCTATTTCGAGAACGTGCTGCATCGCAGTCCTATCGAGACAGGCTTTCTGATGACGCCCTGGCCGTTTTTCGTGGCCGCGATTGCGCCCTTGGCGGGACGTCTGTCCGACCGTTATCCGCCCGGCGCGCTGGGCGCGATTGGCCTGGCAATGCTGAGCGCGGGCATGGGGTTGCTGGCGATCATGCCCGAACACGCGCAGCTGTGGGATATCGGCTGGCGGATGGCGTTGTGCGGTCTGGGGTTTGGTTTCTTCCAGTCGCCGAATCTGAAGGCGTTCATGCACAGCGCACCGCCGGAGCGCAGTGGCGGGGCAAGCGGCATGGTGGGAACGTCGCGACTGCTGGGGCAAGCGACGGGCGCTGCACTCGTGGCCCTGGCGTTGGGCATCGCAGGCGCCCAAGGTTCGTTGTGGGCGTTGGCGTGGGGTGCGGCGTTCTCGGCCGCAGGCTGTCTTGCGAGCGGCCTGCGCTTGGTGCGCAGTCGGGCTTGATCGCGCACAGGAGAAACACGCCAGGGAACCGACGTGTTCCCCCAAGGCGATTCAGGAGGACGATTCGGTGACGCGTCGTTTGACCTTGATGTCCGCCACCGGGATCACCGCGGCCACCGCATCCCCGAGCAAGCGACGCAACTCGGTGGGTTGGCCGACCAGATCGGCCAACGTGTAGCGGTCGAGCACCGCAAAATAGGTGCGCAACGCCTCGCCCAGCACGCCGCGCAGGTTGCACGCCGACGTGATGACACAGGCGTTATCGCCTTGGTGGAAGCACTCGACCATCGCGAAGTCGGGCTCCATCGCCCGCACCACTTCGCCAAGCCCGATGCGCTCCGGTGCGCGTCCCAGTCGAATCCCGCCCGAGCGCCCGCGCACCGTGTGCAAGTAGCCCAGTTGGCCGAGCTTCTGCACGATCTTCACGAGGTGGTTCTTGGGGATGTCGAACGCATCGGCCACGGCCTGCACGTGCACCAACTCGTCGGGGTGAACCGCGACGTAGATCAGAGTGCGCAAACTGTAATCGGTGTGGTCGGTGAGTCGCATTCGACGGGGAAGCGCTGCAGGAACGGGGCAGGCGGCACCGGGTGCCGCCTGCAACTATCGCGAACCAGTTTAACATGGCTTTCATAGGCATCTTATGCTGCGCCGAAGCCATGCGCCGCCGGTATGCCTCGACTCGCCAAGGGATCGCCTTACCAGCGCACGGTCATCCCGCCCATCCAGGAATAGTCATACGTCTGCGGATTGAGGCCGCGTCGATAGCCGACGTCCAGATCCAGCCACGACTTCGGGCTGTAGATCGCACCGAGAATCATGAACGCCGGGTGCGTCCGCCGCGTGAAGTCGGGGTTCTGCGAAGTGCCCACATCCAGAATAAGCTGCGTTGTCGGCAACACGCGATACAGCACCGCCCCGGAAACCTTCCACAATGACTGGCGATCGCCTTGGCGGTTCGGCTGATAAGCGGCCCCGGCGTTGAACAGAAACGTCCATTTGTCGATCTCGTATTGCGTGAGCAAGGTCGCCCCGGCGTTCACCCGACCGCTGCCAAGCCCGCGCTGGTCGTTGCCCGTCGGAAAGCTCAGGTACGGCTTGAGGCCGATGCTGAACGCCCCGTCGTCGTACATCCGCCACTTGGCGCCCGTCTCCACATCGCCGACACCATTGCCTGCGGCGTCCGAGCGGTTTTGAAGGTGCGTATAGGGCACGTCGACATACAGATCGAGCGTCTCTCCCACCCCTCGGGTGAGCGTGCTGTTCCAGAGCGTCTGGCGGCCGATTTCCGGCTGCTTGGACGTCACTTCGCCATTGGTCTCGAACTGCCAGTTGCCGTCGCCCTGTGTGCCGGTATCGTCGGACACCAGCGGATGGGCAGCGAAGGCGCTGAGCGGACAGAGCAGCGCCAGAGACATCAGTTGCTTCTTCATGAGTCGTTCTCTTGCTTACGGGTGCCGCCCCGGCGCGGCGAGCGGCGGGGCGGGCGTGTGTGATTGTCGGCTCCCCCCCCGCCGGGGGGGGGGGGGGGGGGAAATCAATGGCGGTAATGATTCGGCCGTCTCGGCTGACACGGCCGATACCCGATCAGAACCAGCGGCCAAAGCGGCGGATGTAGATCGTCTTCACCACTTGGGCGAGAGCGATGTAGCCGAGCATGGTCGCGGCGAGCCAGTAGAAGTACGTCCCCGGCAGGGCCACGAAGCCCAGCGCTTCGGCAAACGGCGAATACGGCAGCCAGCAGGCCAGCGCGATCGCCACCGTCGTCGACAGCATGATCGGCAGCGCCGGCGTGCTTTGCAGGAACGGGATCTTCTGCGTGCGCAGCAAGTGAACGACCAGCGTCTGCGACACCAGCCCTTCGACGAACCAGCCCGAGTTCATGATGACCTGCCCCGCATCGCCGCCATGCGCGTGATACAGCGCGCCCGCACCGAACACCGTCCACATCAGCGCATAGGTCGTGATATCGAACACCGACGAGGTCGGTCCGAGCCACAGCATGAAGCGCCGGATGTTGCCCGCGTCCCACTTGCGCGGCTTCTTGAGGAATTCCGGATCCATGCGATCCCATGGCAGGAACATTTGCGAGATGTCGTACACGAGGTTCTGCACGAGCAATTGCATCGCGAGCATCGGCTGCCACGGCAGGAATGCGCTCGCCACCAGCACCGAGAACACGTTGCCGAAGTTCGAGCTGGCCGTCATGTTCAGGTACTTGAGGATGTTGCCGAAGGTCTCGCGGCCCTTGATGACGCCCTCCTCCAGCACCATCAGGCTCTTTTCGAGCAGGATGATGTCTGCGGTTTCCTTGGCGATATCGGCACCGGTATCCACCGAGATGCCGACGTCGGCATCGCGCAGGGCGGGGGCGTCGTTGATGCCGTCGCCCAGGAAGCCCACCGTGTGACCGTTGGCCTGCAAGGCCTTGACCACGCGCGCCTTGTGCAGCGGCGCGAGCTTGGCGAACACAGTCGTGCGACCGACCGCCTCGCGCAGCGTGGCGTCGTCCATCGGTTCGATGTCCGTGCCGAGCAGCGGCGTGCCGGGTTCCAGGCCGACCTGACGGCACACGTTGATCGTGACGATCGGGTTGTCGCCGGTCAGCACCTTTACCGTCACGCCATGCTCGCGCAAGGCGGCGATGGCCGGGGCGGCCGAGTCCTTGGGCGGATCGAGGAAGGTCAGAAAGCCGCAGACCGTCAGTCCCGCTTCGTCGGACGTTTTGTACTGCGTCTTCGTCTCGCCTGCCGGGATGTCGCGCGTCGCCACGACGAGCACGCGGAACCCGTCGGCGTTGTATGCCTCGGCGCGCGCCAGCAGGATGGCACGAGCCGCATCGTCGAGCGCGCGCACGCCCTGGGGGGTCTGCACGTGCGTGGAGACGGACAGCATCTCCTCGACGGCGCCCTTGGTAATCATCAGGTGCTCGCCGTGCGCGTCGGCCACCACCACCGACAGGCGCCGGCGCACAAAGTCGAACGGCAATTCGTCGATCTTGGCGAAGTCGCGCGGTTGCACCGCCTCGCCGATCTCGTTGGCACGGCGGATGATCGCGACATCGATCAGGTTGCGCTGGCCACTCTGGTGATAGCTGTTGAGCCAGCCCAGACGCAACACGTCTTCGCGCTCGTCGCCCGCCACATCGAGATGTTGTTCGAGAATGATGCGGTCCTGCGTGAGCGTGCCAGTCTTGTCGGTGCACAGCACGTCCATGGCACCGAAGTTCTGCACCGAGTTCAGGCGCTTGACGACCACCTTGCGGCGCGACATCGCCATGGCGCCGCGCGCCAGGTTGGCGCTCACGATCATCGGCAGCATTTCCGGCGTCAGACCGACGGCCACGGCCAGCGCGAACGTCAGCGCGCTCACCCAGTCGCCCTTGGTCAGACCGTTGATCATGAAGACGACCGGCACCATCACCAGCATGAAGCGAATGAGCAGCCAGCTCACGCTGTTCACGCCGCGATCGAAGCTCGTCTCGACCCGCTTGTGACTCACGACGTTCGTTGCCAACGCGCCGAAATACGTGTCGCCCGCCGTGGCGACGACCACGCCGGTGGCCGTGCCGCTGACCACGTTTGTGCCCATGAAGCAGATATTGGACAGATCGAGCAGGTTCGCATTGCCCTGCCCGGCCGTCGTTTCGGCGGACTTTTGCGCGACGGCACCCAGCGTGTCGTACTTCTCGACGGGCAGCGCTTCGCCCGTGAGGACCGCCTGACTGATGAACAGGTCGCGCGATTCGATCAAACGCAGGTCGGCCGGGATCATATCGCCCGCCTGGAGCGTCACGATGTCGCCCACGACCAGCTCGCGCATGGCGACCTCGTGACGCTCCGGCTCGCCCGTCGCCGTCACACGGCGGCGAACGCTGGCCGTGGTGCGCACCATCGCCTTGAGTTTTTCGGCCGCGCGCAGCGACCGGAACTCGGAGAAAAAGCGCAACAGGCCGCTGATCGTCACCATCGTGAGCAGGATGGAGATGCCCATGTAGTCTTCATCGCCCGGATCGGCGAAGTAGACGTCGGTGAAATAGCTGACGGTGGCGAGCGCCAGCAAGACCATCACGAAGGGGTTCTTGAAGGCGCCGAACAATTGCACCGCCCAGTGCGGCGGCTTGTCGTGCGCGATTTCGTTAGGGCCGTAGCGAGTCTGACGCTGACCGACGTCGGCGAGCGTGAGCCCTTTCAGGTCGGTGTCCAGGGTGTGCAGGACGTCCGGTAGCGGCTCATTGGCGAGCCGGGCAACGACGTCGGGGCCGACGGGCGGCAGGTCTGAGGATGTCGAGCGTTCGACGAAGCCGCGCTGCTTGCGGCGCGAGTGAAGGTGCTTGTTCATGACGAATTCCTGGCGCGGCTTACGCGGGTATGGCGGCCGGCCGGTCTCGTCAGGCGCTACCGGAGGTCATGTCTCCGAAAAAAACGCGCGAACGTATCCAGCCGCGCCGCGCGGCGCGCGGTCGGTGATGGTGAAAAGATTTGTGGATCGCCCGTCGGAACCCCACGTGCCAAGCACAGGGTCCCGACGGGCCTCATTCGACTACTTCCATCTTCCATATTGGACTCCTTACATTTTTATTTTCGGTACACCGGCAGGCACTGGCGCTCTGTCTGGCAAGAAACACCGTTGCGACAGGGACGACGGAATCAGCCGTGTGTGGACCTGGCGCCAGCGCTCGCGTGTCGGGCGGCATCGTCGGACCAGTACACGCGGCGCACGCTGCGCTCGCCGGACAGGCGCATGACGAGCGAAGTGAGCGACGCGCGCGAAGCGGCCGGACAGTCGAGCGTGACGGTGGCCGAGGCTTCGTCGCGATCGCTCCAGCGGGTGATGCTGACGCGCGTGGCACGCAGGCCGAGGGCAGTGAGATCGATGAACATCTGCTTGCGCAATGCCCCAAGGGCATCGGCCAGGCAGACGATGGTCAGACGCGACACCGGGGTGGGGAGCGTCGGCGGGCGCTGGAAAGCCTGAAAAGTTTGCAACGTTTGAATAGCGCGCATGATTTCCTCGCATGGCTGCGAATCGTCCTTACCGCGCACGGCACGGACGGCCGGCCGGTGCGGGCGCGCCGTTGCGATGCCAAACGCATGCGCAAGACGACAACGCCCCTCACGGGCACGACAGTGAAATTTCTGCGGGAATTGCGCCGGAGCGGTCACGCTCAAGACGAGCGTTCGGTGGCGCTAGACACCGCATCCTGCATGAGGACGCGGCACAGGGAATGGCTGTGGATCCTCAGGCAATCAGTCGATCAAAGGTCGACTACTACTGGCATCGGAATTCACGGACAAACCCCTTAAGTGGAAGACAGGGCGGATGGTAACTGCTGCCAAATTGCAACGTCAAGCACAAATTGCTGCGCCGCACACCAGATGGGAACTTGCCCATACACGGTGGCGCCGCCGACGAAGTGAAGCGTGCGACGGATTCGCCACACGTGAGACATTTGGGCGAACTGTACGGCGAAATGCCGCTGCGCAGGCGGGGGCGCAGGTGGGTTTGCGGTGCAAATGTGCCGCCAGGCCGGCACGCGCGTCGTCGCTATCGCATCACGTTCGGTGGACCGCGTCCGCTCCCTGGGCGCTGAGGACGTGATCGACTACCGCCAGGGCGACGGACTTGCCGAGGCCATGCGCCTGCCCCGGGGCCGGGGGTCGATGCGGCGATCGATCGGGTGTCGGCTGACTCGGCCACGGCGCTGCTGCCTTTGCTCCGCCACAACGGCGAGATGGTATGCGTGGTCGGCCGTCCACAAGACAAACACATCCCCCGCAGGCCAAGGCCATTTCGCTGCATGACGTTGCACCGGGCTTCGCCTACCCGCAAGGAGACGCCGACAGCCTGGCGAAATCGCGCGCGTCGGGGAAACCCTTTACCCTACCGCTACCGTTGCCTGGTGTTAAACCCGGCTGACGTATTGCGCCTCGCTGGAGGCGGACGTGACTTGATCCCGCCGCGGGCTAATGCGACGAACACCGTGAGCCGTTCGAAACAATACATGCATCGACGATCCGTCGTGCGAGTAAGATAGAACATCTTTTGAAGTTGGTTGGCCCCTACCCGAAAAAAGCCGACATGCGCCAAAGGCGCCAATATTTTGTGATCAATACACCCGGTGCGGAGCAAGTATCATTGGTCCGTCACCCAGTGCTTGCAACAGGAGCGATGTCATGGTCAATACCGCGTTGTTCGTCCGGCTGGAAGCGAAACCGGGCAGGGAGCAGGACGTAGAAGCCTTTCTGATGGGCGGATTGCCGCTCGTCGAAGCGGAGCCCGCAACGATCACGTGGTATGGTCTGCGCCTCGGGCCGTCCACGTTCGGCATCTTCGACACTTTTCCCGACGAAGCCGGCCGCCAGGCGCATCTTGCGGGCAAGGTCGCCGAGGCGCTGATGGCGAACGCCGCCGACCTTTTTGCCAGGCCGCCCGAAATCGCGCACATCGACGTGCTCGCGGCGAAACTGCCCGGCTAGCTGGCCTGCGTATTGCCGCCGCCCCAGCGGATGAACTCCCGTCGGAAGCCGTCCCCCGAAGTCGCGCGCGATGGCTTCGTGCGCGTGCGTGGCGCGCGCGAACACAACCTGAAGAATATCGACGTTGACATTCCACGCGATGCGCTCGTTGTATTCACGGGCGTTTCCGGCTCCGGCAAGTCGTCGCTTGCGTTCGGCACGCTCTACGCCGAGGCGCAGCGCCGCTACTTCGAGTCGGTCGCGCCTTACGCGCGCCGGCTGATCGAACAGGTCGGCGTGCCCGAATTCGATTCGATCGAAGGATTGCCGCCCGCCGTCGCACTTCAGCAGCAGCGCGGCACGCCGAGCGCGCGCTCGTCGGTGGGAAGCGTCACGACGCTTTCCAGCCTCGTGCGTATGCTTTACTCGCGCACCGGCAGCTATCCGCCGAAGCAGCCGATGCTCTACGCCGAGGACTTCTCGCCGAACACCGTCCACGGCGCCTGCCCGACGTGCCACGGGCTCGGACGCGTGTACGAAGTCAACGAAAAGTCGATGGTCCCCGACGATACGCTCACGATCCGCGAGCGCGCAATCGCCGCGTGGCCGCCCGCATGGCACGGGCAAAATCTGCGCGACATCTTAGTCACGCTCGGCTACGACGTAGATATTCCGTGGCGCGAGCTGCCAAAAAAAGACCGCGACTGGATCCTATTCACCGACGATACGCCCACGGTACCCGTCTACGCCGGCTTAACGCCCGAGGAAACGCGGCTTGCGCTCAAGCGCAAGATGGAGCCGAGCTATCAGGGCACGTTCACCGGCGCGCGCCGCTATGTGCTGCGCACGTTCGCGAATACGCAAAGCGCGCTGATGAAGAAACGCGTGTCGCGTTACATGATCGGCAGCGAGTGCCCGGCATGTCACGGCAAGCGATTGAAGCGCGAGGCCTTGTCCGTGACGTTCGCCGGACTTGACATCGCAGCGTTCTCGCAGATGCCACTCGTGCGCCTCGCCGACCTGCTCGGCCCGATCTCACGTGGCGAACTTCCCGCGCACACCCACGGCATCGACGGCGACAGCGCGATCCTTGGTAAGCAGGCGATGCGCGAAGCGACCGAGAAGCGCGTGGCAGCGGGCGGCTCCGCGCACAAGGCGGCGCCGAACGTGCGGCGTACGCGCAACATGTCGGACGAGAAGCGCGTCGCAGCGCAGCGCATCGCGGAGGAATTGCTCGAGCGCCTCACGACACTGATCGACCTCGGGCTCGGTTACCTTGCGCTCGATCGCTCGACGCCTACGCTTTCATCGGGCGAATTGCAGCGCTTGCGGCTCGCGACGCAGCTCGCCTCGCAACTATTCGGCGTCGTGTACGTTCTCGACGAGCCGTCGGCAGGGTTGCATCCTGCCGATGGCGAAGCGCTTTTCACGGCGCTCAAGCGGCTGAAAGCGTCGGGCAATTCGCTTTTCGTCGTCGAGCACGATCTGAACATGATGCGACGCGCGGACTGGCTCGTCGATGTCGGCCCGGCCGCGGGCGAAGCAGGCGGTCACGTGGTGTACAGCGGGCCGCCGGCGGGGCTCGCGAAGGTCGAGGCGTCGCAGACGCGCAAGCATCTCTTCGCCACGCACAAGCGTGCCGCGCACACGCCCCGCACGCCCTCGGGCTGGTTGCGGCTCGCGAAAATCACGCGCAATAATCTGCACGGACTCGATGCCGCATTTCCGCTCGGCTGCTTCACGACCGTGACCGGCGTCTCGGGCTCGGGCAAATCGAGCCTCGTCAGTCAGGCACTGCCGGAGCTCGTCGCGGAACGCCTCGGCCGCACGATCACACCGGACGCCGACGAAGAACTCGACCCGCTCCTCGCCGCCGAGACACAGCCGACTGGCGGCGACATCGTCGAAGGAATGGAGGCGATCCGGCGGCTCGTGCGCGTCGACCAGAAGCCGATCGGCCGCACGCCGCGCTCAAATCTCGCGACCTACACCGGCCTCTTCGATCACGTGCGCAGGCTCTTCGCCGAGACGCCCGCCGCCCGCAAGCGCCGCTACGACGCGGGCCGCTTCTCGTTCAACGTTGCGAGCGGCCGCTGCCCGACGTGCGAAGGCGAAGGGTTTGTCAGCGTCGAACTGCTGTTCCTGCCGAGCGTGTACGCGCCCTGCTCAACCTGCCACGGTACGCGCTTCAACGCACCGACGCTCGAAATCGAATGGCGTGGCAAGAACATCGCGCAGGTGCTGGGATTGACGGTCGATGCCGCCTGCGACTTCTTTGCCGACGAAGCGCAAGTCATGCGCCCGCTGCAAGTGCTGCAGGACATCGGCCTCGGTTATTTGCGGCTTGGACAGCCCGCGACGGAGTTATCGGGCGGCGAGGCGCAGCGCATCAAGCTCGCGACCGAACTTCAGCGCGCGCAGCGCGGCGACTCGCTCTACATCCTCGACGAGCCGACGACAGGCCTCCACCCCGCCGACGTCGACCGGCTGATGACGCAGTTGCAGGGACTCGTCGACGCAGGCAACACGGTGATCGTCGTCGAGCATGACATGCGTGTCGCGGCGCACAGTGACTGGCTGATCGACATCGGACCGGGCGCGGGCGACGACGGCGGAAGGACGGTTGCCTGCGGCCCGCCTCGTGAAGTTGCGAATGTGGCAGAGAGCCGCACTGCCGCTTACCTGCGCGATCGTTTGTCGTAAGGCCGAAGCCGTAACGCCGGTCAGTTAAGGTTCTTCGTCCGGTATCGATTCGCTGCCGTAGTACATGCACAATGTCAGCCGGCAGGGTAACGGGCATCCTTC
Source organism: Pandoraea sp. B-6 (assembly GCF_000282835.1). Lineage (NCBI taxonomy): Bacteria > Pseudomonadati > Pseudomonadota > Betaproteobacteria > Burkholderiales > Burkholderiaceae > Pandoraea > Pandoraea sp. B-6. Next base: position 23,519 of record NZ_KB290500.1, read on the forward strand.
GGTTTGCCCGTTCACTACCGGAGGAAACCAAGATGGCTGACTTGCTCGTTGATTCGCCCTCCCTGAATCTCGTCGCTATTGACGTCGCTCGCTAGTCGAACGCTGTGTTGATTGAATCATCGAACGGCAAGCGGCAACGCTTTCGGATGTCGAACAGCGCGGCCGACTTTGACCGATTGTCGAGTTATCTTCACGCGCTACCGGGGCGCTGCAAGGTCGCGCAGACGCTGTGAGAGGGCCATCTTGCGGCGCTTGGGCAATTTGGAGCGAAGCTGCAATTGCGCCTCGCCGTAAAGCCGAAACACTCGATTGCGGCTCACACGCCAGTCTTCGCGCTTGAGCAACACATGCACGCGCCGATAGCCGTCGCGAACCCGGGTATGCGCAACTCGCGCATACGGGCTCGCAACGCCGTCTGGGGATCCTTGACGCTACGGTAGTAGCGGGTGCTGTGCGCTTGCTTGACCAGCCCACACGCCCGACACTTGGGGAGGTGCAAGTGATCTACGATGTAGTCCACGGCTTGCGCTTCATCGCCAACCGCCGAAAAGAGATTTCCGCGCTGAAACACTAACACTCATTTCCGTCCTGGCTTTCTCAACCAGATCAGTCCGGTTCATGATGAATGCCGGTACGAGGCAGGTCGGGAAGAAGCGCTACGCGCTTTGGCTGTTGACGTGGTGTCCCAGCCCGCTCGCCGGACTTCAGCCCCGGCAACTCGAGCCCGATTGCCGGCAGGTCCGCGTCGAGCGATTCCTCGAGCAGGCTCATTCTGTAACAAGGCGCAAGCATCGGCGGGAGCTTTGCGGCAAACTACCGGCTCGGATCATTCGTGTGCCGCACGAATGCATTTGTCGATCGACCAATATGGAAGCTCATCATGGCCAGCTCGCCCCGCATCAGCATCGCCATCCTCGACGATTACCAAAACGTAGCGCTGGAAATGGCGCGCAAAACGCTAGGCGTCCTCGGTCTCGGACATATCGGATCAGCCGTCGGTGTGATTGGGCGCGCTTTCCAGATGAATGTGATTTCCTGGCGCCAGAACTTCACGGCGGAGCGCGCCGAATCAAAGGGTGTGCAACGGGTCGACAAAGACACCTTGTTCTCGACGTCGGACTTCCTCAGCCTCCACTTTCGCCTGAGCGAACGGACTCAAGGGCTGGTCGGCGCCGAAGCGTTTGCGCGGATGAAGAAGACAAGCCGTCTGATCAATACGTCGCGAGGTCCGATTGTCGATACGTCGGCGCTGATCGACGCGCTAACGAGCGGTCAGATCGGTGGCGCCGCAATCGATGTGTATGACGCCGAGCCACTCGAACTGGCTCATCCGTTGCGCTCGCTTCGGAATGTACTGCCTACGCCGCACATCGGATACGTCACGCGCGAGCGCTATCAGACGTTTTACGGCGATACGATACGCAATTTCGTCGAGTGGCTCGATCAGTCGCAACGGATCGATCATGCGTAAGGGCGCGCCATTCATCCCACTTGGCTCCAGAGACGGGGGTTGGAGTACGAAGCTCGATCCCGTATCGCTCAAGCTCTTTGTGCGCGTGGTCGAAGAAGGCACCATCGCCGGCGCGTCGGAGATCGAGCACATCGCCGCACCCGCTGTCAGCAAGCGGCTCAGAGAACTCGAAGAACTCTTCGGCACGCCTTTGCTCACACGCACGAACAAAGGCATCAGTCCGACCGCGGCAGGCGCAAAGCTGTCCGTCCTCGCGCGTGACGTGCTGGACGACATGCGAAATATCGTGCTGCAAATGAAGGCGTACTCGGATGGCCTGCGGGGATCCGTGCGCGTGCTCGTCAATATCTCCGCGATCTCGACCGATATGCCGCCGATTATCAAATCGTTCACCGAGCGCTATCCCGACATCAACATTTCTCTGCTCGAACGCGACAGCCTCGCGATCACCGAGAGTATCGCCGAAAACGTTGCTGAAATCGGCGTATTCACCCGCTTGCCTCATAGCGCCGACATAGAGGTCCATCCGTTTCGTACGGACGAACTCAAGGTTCTGGTGCCATCGGGTCATCCACTCGCACATCGCCGGCATGTCACGTACATGGAGACGCTCGCCTATGAGCATGTCGTTCTCCGGGCGGGAACGCATTTGCACTTTCAGATGCTGACGGCAGCAAGCCAGGCCGGCAAGACCTTGCGTGCGAAGGTCGAAGTATCGTCGTACGACGCGTTGTGCCGAATGGTCCAGGTCGGCATAGGCATCGGCATTCTTCCTGCCGGCAATGCGGCGTTGTACCGCCTACCGGGCACGCGGCTTCTGAAGCTGGACGAGGCGTGGGCCAAGCGGGAACTGGTGGTCTGCGTGCGACGCAAGGACGCGCTTTCCCCCGTCGCGCGCCTGTTCTTCGACTACCTGCTCGGCAGCACTCAAGGCTAGTCGCACACGCTCCCGCCATAACGGTTGGCGATGGCGGGATAGCCAACCGCTCATGTACAGCGCGCAACCGCTCCTTTAGCATGAAGAACCTCGAAACGCACAAGTAGCGTTGGTTCCTTCGCCCGTCGTGTGCCCTCTCCCACAGACATGCTCACCGGCCGGGCGCCACCTGGATCAATAGAACGACAATGAACAATACCGGAGCAATGGAGACAGGACGCGCGGGTGCCGCTACGTCCAGCAATCAGATCGGGCGCGCGCAGCGCTACGTCACCCTAGGAGGCTCGTGGGGTGCATGGCTGTTCGACGCGCTCGACGCGACCGTATTCGGCTTCGTGATTCTCGCCGTCTCGCGTACGTTTTCGGCTTCGCTTGCCGACGTGGTATCCACTGTCGCGTGGTTTCTTCTGGCGACGGGCATCGGCGGATTCCTCCTCGGCAATATCTCCGACAAGATCGGACGCAAACGCACGCTGCTCATCTCGGTGCTGACGTATGCGACGGGCACTCTGTTGTGCGGATTTGCCCACAGCATCGCGGAATTGAACGTGTACCGATTTGCGGTCGGCATTGGCGTAGGCGGGCTTTGGTCGGCCGCCGTCGCCCTCATTAGCGAAATCTGGGCACCGTCAGGACGCGCCAAGGCAATCGCCGTGATGCAGACGGGGTGGTCGGGCGGTAGCCTGCTGGCCGCCGTCTTCGCCTGGACATTGCTCGATGCGTCGAACCCCGACTCGTGGCGACGCCTGTTTATTATCTCCAGCATTCCGGCGTATTGCATCGCGCTGTTCATTCTCGTCTTTGTCAAAGAGTCGCCCGTCTGGCTGGCCAATCGCGAGTATTTGAAAAGCAATGCGAGCAAGGCCAATCTGCTGCAGATTTTTCAGCCCAAGTACCGGCGCACGACGCTGCTTGCACTGCTCATTTCGATCATGGGTATGTACGGTTACTGGATCATCACGACGTTCACGCCGACGTATCTGCAGAGTATCTTGCATGTGCGCATCGATCAGGCTCCCGTCTTTCTGGTGTGGACGGGCATCGGCGCAACGCTTGGCTATCTTGCGTACGGCTGGCTCGCCGAGCGAATCGGCAGGCGCGCGGCGTTCGCCGCTTTCTTTGTGGGAATCGCAGTGGCCGTGCCCGTCTTCGCATACGGGGCGACGATGATTCCCCTGACCAACGGCAAACTCGAATTCAACGCACGGAACATCGTGACGATCGGCATGTTGTCCGCGCTGCTCGGATTCTGCACGGGCTATTTCAGCGGCTTCGGTGCATGGTATGCGGAACTCTTCCCCACCAGCATCCGCTCGACGGCAGCCGGCTTTTGCTTCAACTTTGGCCGCGTGGGCGCAATTGCCGGAATCAAACTCGTCCCGGCTCTGATTCCCATCCTGGGATTCACGATGACCTATTGCATCGCTTCGATCGCTTATGTACTGGCCGCAATACTCGTGTTCACGCTTCGCGAGACGCAAGGCGTCAAGCTCACTAGCGGAAACTGATTTTCTCAACCTCTTATTTGCAAGCTCATGAAGACCTATCGAATCGGACAGATCGTCCCTAGCTCGAATACGACGATGGAAACGGAGATTCCGGCCATGCTGACGGCCCGTTACGACCTGTTCCCGCAAGAACGCTTTACGTTCCACTCCGCGCGCATGCGCATGATGCATGTCACTCCGGAAGAACTGAAGAAAATGGACGTCGATAGCGACCGTTGTGCGCTCGAACTCAGCGATGCACGCTGCGATGTGCTCGCCTATGCGTGCCTCGTCGCCATCATGTGTCAAGGCGCCGGCTATCACCGCGTGTCGGAATCCCGCCTGAAGCAGACTGTCGAAGGCAATAACTGGCCGACGCCGATCATCAGCTCCGCCGGCGCTTTGGTCGATGGCGTGAAGACCATGGGTTTTAAGCGCGTAGCGATCATTACGCCGTACATGAAGCCACTAACGCAACAGGTCGTCGATTACATCCAGAGCGAAGACATCGAAGTCACTGATGCGATGAGCCTCGAAGTGTCCGACAACCTCGCCGTCGGCCGTCTCGATCCGATGAATCTCATTGGACATGCAGACCGCCTCGACATCAGCAACGCAGATGCTGTCGTGCTCTCCGCATGCGTGCAAATGCCGTCGCTGCCTGCTATTCAGGCAGTCGAAGATCGGATCGGCAAGCCGGTTCTGTCGGCCGCGACGTCGACTGTCTACCGCATCCTCAAAACACTCGGCCTCGACGCACAAGTGCCGAGCGCGGGACATCTGCTGTCAGGCAAATACTGAGGTTCTCTCGCAACAAGATGGGCCGGTATTCTTTGCCCCCCCCCCGAGCGAACGATCCGATCGATGTAGCAAATCGTGACTCCAGCGATGGCGAAAGTGTTCAAATGCCGACACCATCGCTGGACGTGATGCTGCTATCCGCACCGCCCCGGATTTGGTGGAGGCTCGAATTCCTGAAAGAATCGAGCCATGCGCAAGAAGGCAATGAAGTTTTCCTCGACGGTTCGCGAGCGAGCAGTACGTTTGGTGCGCGAGCCGCGTAGCGAACATCCGTCGATACGGGCGGCGGGTCGAGTCGATTGCAGCAATGATCGGCCGTACGTCGCAGGCGCCGCACGAATGGGTCAAGCGCGACCACCGACGAGCGCGAACGGCTCAAGGCGCTGGACGCATCAACTGAAACCAACCAGTCTCCACCATTCCCGGTGCAGCGCCCAATCCTGGGAATGGCTCAGAGGTCATGTGTTCGCCGCTCGGCAGCTCGGCCGCGACACGCGCATCGAAGCGCATTACAGCACGTATCGAATTACCCCGGACCTCGCTGGACACCGCTGAATTTTCCCTTACTCGTTCTCTTCGAAGTAATGTCCGAACTTGACCTGCTTGGTGCGGATATAACGTTCGTTCTCTTCACGCATCGGGATGTCGAGCGCCACGCGCTCGCACACCGGAATGCCGTGCTTCGCGAGCGTGTCGAACTTCTTCGGATTGTTGCTCATGAGGCGCACCGAACGCACGCCCAGAATGCGCAGAATCGCGGCGGCCGAATCGTATTCACGGGCGTCGTCGGGCAAGCCCAAATCGAGATTGGCCTCGACGGTATCGCGGCCCTGTTCCTGCAGCAAATACGCGCGGATCTTGTTGCTCAGGCCAATACCGCGCCCTTCGTGGCCGCGCAGGTACAGCATCACGCCGCGCCCTTCCTCGGCAATCTTGCGCATCCCCGCATCGAGTTGCTCTCCGCAATCGCAGCGATAGGAACCGAAGACGTCCCCCGTCAGGCATTCGGAGTGCAGACGCACGAGCGTGGGCGCATCGCCGCCGACATCGCCCATGACCAGCGCGAGGTGCTCGTTGTCGCTGCCCTTGACGCGAAACGCGTGAGAGATGAAGGTGCCGTATCGGGTCGGCAGGGTCGCCGTTGCGACAAGCTCGACGCATTCGCCAGCGTCGCACGCGGGCGTGGCAGAGGCAGTACCAGGGGACTTCATGTTGACGTTCAAACAGGCCGAAATTGGGGAGTCGCCCGCCACCGGATGGCGGGGCGTGCGCTAGAAGTGTAACGCCATTTCCGAATTTCGGCCCGCAACGGCATGCAACACACCGTTTCACGGCGCCTGATCATCGGCTGACAACCGGCCAGCGTCGATCTAACGTATTTCGCGCTGCGGCGCGTCGTGCACTGGGTCAGCTACGGCGCCGTGTCGTGTCGCGCCGCGCCGACCCGGCAAGGACGCCAACGAGACCATCGTGCCCCCCTTGCGCCAGCCGTCACGATGTTACGATGCCCGAGCGCACCGTCATGCCTGCGACACCGGCCAATGCTTCCGCGCCTTCGGTTGCGTCACCGATCGCGCCACTCCCTCTGCCCCATGATCGATATCACCGTGCTTCCCTACTTTCTGGTCACCGTCGCCGTGCTCGTTGCGATTCCGGGACCGAATACGATCTACATCGCGACGGCGAGCGCCAGCCAGGGATTTCGCTTCGGGTTGGCGTCGTGCTTTGGTGTGATGCTGGCCACGCTTGTCCACGTTGCCCTCGCGGCGGGCGGATTGACCGCCCTGTTGCTGGCCTCCCCACTGCTGTTCAGCGTGATCAAGTCGCTCGGCGCGGCCTATCTCATCTTTCTCGGCGTGAAGGCCATGCGCAGCCAACCCGCGGCGCTCGGCACCGCGCCGCTGCCGCCAGCACGCATGCTCGGCACATCGATCAAGAAAGGCTTTCTCGTCAATCTGCTCAATCCGAAGACGGGGCTCTTCATCGCCGCCTTCCTGCCGCAATTCGTGAACCCCGAGTCTGGCCATGTGCCGCTGCAAATCGCGACGCTCGGCGTATTGCTCGTGTGCGTCGGTGCGTTGAGCGACATCACTTACGCGGCACTCGCGCGCACCATCGGCAAGACGCTCACCCGCCGGCGCGCAAAGCCCGGGGCCGGGAAGTATGTGACCGGTCTGCTGTACATCAGCCTTGGCGTCGCTGCGCTGGCAACGTCGAACGGTTCAACGCGGTAACGCCGCTTCCCTCGCGTTCCGGGACCTTCCCCGCCCCGCCGCCCTGCTGCCTGCCCCCCCGCCGACACCTTTCATTTTTGTAATCTCCCAGTAACGATCGGGTCAGCCCCCGCACCGCAAAATGCCTTCAACGCTGAGACGCCAACGTCACGGCGGGACCGGCCGGCGCGAAGTGTTCGCGTTGGCACTCACAACCAAACCGTTGAGGCAAAACATCATGAAATCGATCGTAAAGTCCGTCATCGTCGCTTGCGCGCTCGCCATCCCCGCCCTGTCGTTTGCTCAGGCATCGCCGACAACACGTGCAAGCGTTGAGCATGAGCTCGTTCAGATGGAGAACGCTGGCTATGTTCCCTCCGCGAGCAACACTCACTATCCGGACAACATTCAGGCTGCAGAAGCCATGCTGCAATCGCAACCCCACACCGCGAGCGCGTCGAGCCTTGGCTCGACACCGCAAGTCCTTAGCCAGCAAAGCACGAACGACGCGGCGGCGACGTACGTTGGCTCGTGATCGTGTCGCGAGTTGATGCGCACGGCGAACGGTCACCGGCGGCAATGGAAATTGCACCGTGGCTCGTCCGCCGTGCCGCACGGCTCGTCAACAGGTCAGGCGCCGCGAAGCCGCTCGCACGTGACAACGCGCCGACACAACGCCCGGAGCGGACTATCGCCGATATGGCATTCAAGACGCGTTCCGCGTTCGGCTATCATGGGCAAGCGTAGCGTCGGCCAATGCGGCGCGACGCGCCTATTCCGAGGCGACAAAGCATGCGCGTTCTGTTGATTGAAGATGAACCGAAGACCGGCGCCTACCTGAAAAAGGGATTCGAGGAATCCGGCATCTCGTTGGATTTGGCAACCGATGGCGCGCAAGGGCTCCTGCTTGCGCAGGAAGAGGAGTACGACGTCATCATTCTGGACGTCATGCTTCCCGTCATGGACGGATGGGCCGTGGTCAAACGCCTTCGCGCGACCAAGGGAACGCCCGTGTTGTTTCTCACGGCGCTGGACGACGTCCACGATCGGGTTCGCGGCCTCGAGGCCGGGGGCGACGACTATCTCGTCAAACCTTTCGCCTTCGTTGAGCTGCTGGCCAGGGTCCGTACGCTTGCCAGGCGGGGGCCTCCGCGAGACTCGGAAACGCTGCGCGTCGGGGATCTGGAGATCGACCTGCTGCGCCGGCGTGTCAAACGGGCCGGCCATCGGATCGAACTTACGCCGCGCGAGTTTGCCTTGTTACAACTGCTCGCGGGCCGACAAGGTGAAGTGCTCACGCGTACGCAAATCGCCTCGTATGTCTGGGACATGAACTTCGACAGCGACACCAACGTCGTCGAAGTTGCCATTCGCCGGCTACGGTCGAGAATCGACGATGACCAAGCGCTAAAGCTGATACATACCGTGCGTGGCGTAGGGTATGTGCTCGAGGTCCGAGACGAATCATGATTCGCCGTTCCCTCGCCGCAACGCTGGCCCTGTCGTTCGGCGTCACACTACTTGCCGTTTTTGTCCTCGTGGGATGCTACCTATATGTAGCGCTGGACCGTCAGGTCAAGACGGAGCTCGACTCGGATGTCGTACTGGCCAGCCGTCACGTGCGACGTCTGGCGTCTGAA
>NZ_KB290500.1:32077-36659 GCF_000282835.1 Pandoraea sp. B-6
GATGTGAAGTCGCACACGCCCCGCTTGGTGAGTGCCGTGCTGGGCGATCGCGCCTTGTCCCTCGTGCTGTTCGACCCGAAAGGCGATCGACTCCTCTCCTATGGCCCGAACCAGGTCATCGACGACCTGGATTCCGCACCGGACAAAGGCGTCCGGCTCGACCCTGCCACCATACCGTTGCAGCAGGCGCGCGTGTCCGACAACGCCAAGATCGCCTCGTCGGATGTCGTCGCGTGGACAACGGATCAGAAAATCCCGGTCAGGAGCGTTGCATTTGACGTTCGGCTTCGCGACGGCACCCGTTTGAACGGGATCGTGGTTCGCGATGTCAGGGCCCCGCTCCGGTTGCTGGACAAATACCGGGATCAGCTCACCATGGCGGGCATCGTCGGCAGCCTGGTCACGATGCTTGCCACCTATCTGTTGATTCAATTTGCCCTTCGGCCGCTACGCCAAATGACCGCTGACGCCACCGACATTACTGCGACCCGTCTCGATGCCCGCCTGCAGGTCGTGCAATCGCCAACGGAACTCAGCGCGTTGGCAATGTCGCTCAATCGAATGCTGGCGCGCCTCGAGGAAGGGTTTCAGCGACTGTTCCAGTTCACGGCGGACCTCGCCCATGACATGCGAACGCCCATTGGCAACATCAAAGGGGCGACAGAGGTCGCCCTTCGTCGACAGCGTAGCGTCGACGAATATGAAAATTTGCTGGCGTCGAATCTCGAGGAGTGCGACCGCCTGTCGCGGATGATCGAGAACGTGCTGTTTCTCGCACGAGCGGAGCACCCCCAATTCATTACCCATATGCAAGTGTTCAATGTTGCCGACGAACTCGGGAACATAGCCGGCTATTTTGAAGGGTTGGCAGACGAGGCCGGGTCGGCGATTCACGTGTCAGGCCGCGCCGATACGATGCTGAAAGCCGATTTGGAATTGTTCCGCAGAGCCGTGGGGAACCTGCTCGCCAATGCGATCCGGCATACCCATGTCGGCACGATTGAAATTTCCGCCGAGGTCAAGGCAGGCCGAGTCGACGTATCCGTGTCCAACCCCGGCGTCGCGATCGACGATGAAGATATCGAACGCATTTTCGACCGCTTCTACCGGGGGGACAAATCACGTCGGCAGCCGTCGGGCGTCGGCACCAGCGGCGCTTCGGCCGGGTTGGGGCTCGCCATTGTGCAAACGATCATGGGGCTTCACGACGGGCGCGTCGCCGTCACGAGCCGCGACGGCAGAACGACATTCTGCCTGTCGTGGCCCCAACGGTGACGGTGTTTTTGCCGGGCAACCTCCGGCATCAAACGTCCCGTGCCCCGGGCGCTTCAAGCATCCGGCTCACGGCGAGCGGCAGCCCCGCGTGCGGCTTCGCTGGCGGGCGCTGAAAACTGCCCAGGCGCGCCACGCCCGGCTGCAATGCCACCAGCGACTCGCAATGCCGGACCGCGCTGGAAACGCCATCGACGACCGGCACCGGAATGCGATCGCGCAATGTCCTCGCCAGTCCTGCCAGCGGCGCGCCCGCCACCACGATCACGTCTGCGCCGTCTTCCTCCACGGCTTGCCGACTCAGTTCGATGAGGCGCTCCGCATGGTCCTCCTGCACGGTCGCAATATCGCGCAACGGCGACGTCAGGCTGCGAATGCTGGCGAGCCGCGACGTCAGCCCGTTCGCTTCGACACACTCCCGATACCAGGCTTGAATCCGGTGCGAGATGGCAATGATCGAAAAGCGCGCGCCGAGCAGGCACGCGCTCGCCAACGCCGCTTCGGTCATGCCGACCACCGGCACGTCGAATAGCTCCTTGATCCCCCCTAACCCCGGGTCGCCGAACGCCGCCACCACGAGACCATCGAACGTGCCCGCCTGTTCTGCAGCAGCACACGCCGTGGCGTAGCCGCCGACGAGCGCTTCGAAACGCGTCTCGATGTAGGCAACGCCGAACGACGCCGTCGCGAAGGCGAGCGTCGTTTGCGGCGATGCGGCGCGACGGGCTTCGGCTTCGATCAGCCCCGTCACGCTCGTCGAGATATTGGGATTCACTACAAGTAAGCGCATGAAATCTCCTGCCACTGTCGTTGTTTTGCGTCACACCAGCGACGGCGCGTCTGCGGGCAGAAAGCGCCCGCGCCCGGCAGCCGGCGCCAGATATTGCCCACTGGCAACGAGTTGTTCGCCACGCGAGAAGCAGTGCACCGGCCAACCGACGACCTCGCGCCCCTCGTACGGCGTGTAGTCGACGGCATGATGCAGTTGGGTGTTGCGAATCGTCGTGCGCATCTCCGGGTCCCACAGCACGATGTCGGCGTCCGCACCCACGGCGATGGTGCCCTTGCGCGGATACAGACCGTAAAGCCGCGCCGGACGGTAGGACGTCAGCTCGACGAACTGATGAATCGACAGGCGCCCGCGATGCACGCCATCGAACAGCAAGGGCAGGCGCGTCTCAATGCCGGGAATGCCGTTGGGGATATGCTCGAACGACTGCGGCTTGCCGCCCGGCTTCTTGCCTTGCGGATCTTCATAGTTGAACGGCGCGTGATCCGACGAGAACACCGAGAACACGCCTTGCTTCAACGCCTTCCACACGGCCTCCTGGTTGTCGGCATCGCGCGGCGGCGGACTGCAAACGCATTTGGCGCCCGCGTAACCGTCATCGCCCGGATGATTCATGTCCTCGGCGCTCAGATACAGATATTGCGGGCAGGTCTCGGCCAGAATCTGCATGCCACGGCCCTGTGCCCAGCGAATCTGACCGATGGCATCCTTGCCCGAGACATGAACAATCAGGATCGGCACGTCGACCAGTTCGGCGAAGGTGATCGCGCGGTGCGTGGCTTCGCGCTCGACGGCCGCCGGCCGCGCGAGGCCATGGAACTTCGGCGCAATGCGACCCTGCCCGACGAGCTTGTCCGTCAGCCATGCGATGCAATCCGAATTCTCCGCATGCACCATCACCAGCGCGCCATGCTCGCGGGCCACGGACAGCACTTCCAGAATCTCGCGGTCCGAGAGCTTCAGATCGTCGTAGGTCATGTAGATCTTGAACGACGTGTACCCTTCGCGAATCAATTGCGGCAGCTCTTCGCGGAGCACCTTCTCCGTTGGGTCCGCAACGATCAGATGGAACCCGTAGTCCACCACCGCGCGCCCTTCCGCGCGGCGGTGATAGTCGTCGACGGCTGCGCGTAGCGAACCGCCCTTCTCTTGCGCGGCAAACGGGATCACCGTCGTCGTGCCGCCGCACACGGCGGCGCGTGTACCGGTGAAGAAGTCATCGGCCATGCGCAGGCCGTCCGGCATCGGCTGGTCGAGATGGCAGTGGCCGTCGACACCGCCAGGCAGCGCGAGCAATCCCGAGGCGTCGACCTCACGCGCACCGCTGGCCAGGTTCCGGCCCAGCGCGGCGATCACGCCGTCGCGCACGCCGATGTCGCAAGTAAAGCGATCGGCGGCCGTGACCACGTCAGCGTGCCGAATGACCAGATCGAAGGTGTCGCTCATCGTCTTACTCTCCTTGCTGGAACAGTTGACCCCAGTCGCTCAGGGCGCGCGTGTCGACGCCGGCGAGCCGCAGCGACTTCCAGAGCACCGTCGAGATGGTGTCGTACACGGGAATGCCGGTCTTGGCTTCCAGCGCGCGGGCGAGCGGCGCGGCGTGCAGGTTGGTGCAGAACGTGGTGATGGCTTGCGGGCGCGCTTGCGCCACCTCGTTGACGAGTGCCTCCAGCGTCTGCGCGCTGACCTCGGAAAACTCGAAGTTCTTGCTCAGCCCCAGATGGCGCTCTGCCGTGCAACGAATGCCTTGACGCGCATAGTTCGCAACGATGCGTTGCTGCACATCTTCCAGATACGGCGTCACGAGACCGAGCTCGGTCACGCCGGTCCGCGCGAGGATCTCGTTGAGCGCCAGCACGGACGTGGTGGCGGGAATGCCTGTCGTTTCGGTGATCTGTCGGCACAGCGCCTCGTCGGTCTCGAAGCCCAGCCACCCGGCAGACGTACCGTTCCACGCGATGACATCGACTTCGGCGTCGGCGAGGAGCCGCGCCGCGTCGAGAATCTTTTCCAGGTCGAATTGGCCGAGCGCGTTCTCGCCGAGAGAAATCTGCGTGACGCGAAAGCGGGAGAAATGGACAGAGACATGATCGAGGTCAGCCACCATCGCGCTGGTAATCGGTTCCAGCGCGGTGTTGGAAGACGGCGTGAGCATGCCAAGCAATTTACGTTTTTGGGTCGTCATGGTCGTACCAAAAATGCGATGACCGGCCGCCTGGGCGGCGTGCCGATCAAGGGAGAAACGTGTGTCTGAAAAATCAAACCGGAAGCTTGCGTTCGTAGTCGATCAGCGTCGAGCAGATGAACAGCCCGACACCGGCGGCCGCGAAGAACATCAGCGCAAGGAAATACGAACCGGTGGTCTGCACGATCACGCCGACGATCAGCGGCACACTGATGCCCCCGATGTTGCCGCCGAGATTCATCACCCCGCCGAGGAACCCGACCTTGTTGCGCGTGCCGAGAATGGACGGAATGCACCAGTACAGGCCACACCAGCGCAGGAAGAAGAGCGTCGAG